>JBEANU010000233.1:0-2822 GCA_041165265.1 Bacteroidota bacterium
GTTCCAATCAACGCCCATACTTGAAACTCCATGCTCCTTAATTTTTTCATTATAATACCTACTAACATCACTCTTAATATTATCCATCGTTATAGAATTGATTATTACAAAGAAACTAAAACTTAATCACATCAAAAACTAATTTTACCAAATTCCGTTTGCCAATCATTATAATTAGCAAGCTGGTGCAACTTATCAGGTGAAACAATTACTTCATGGCTATTTAAGCTATAAGTTTTTGTTGTTATGGATGAAAGAAGAGTAATATCCAATTGCATTATAATTGCGTTCAACAATACCAAACAGGTTGATTTGAAAATGGTATCTTTTAGTAATTTCATATCTACTTCATTCCAATTAGCAATTGGTAATATGGCTTGCGAAATTATTTTACCTGCATCACTTTCAGCAATTACATGATGTGCCGATGCGCCTACAAAACCACAATTTAATTCCCGTGCTTTTTCCACTGTTTTCATTCCTACTGAACCTTTAAATGCTGGCAAAATAGAATAATGGGGGTTAATAAAAATAATATGTTTAAATTGATGTAAGGTAGCGGCATCAATTAATTTATGAAATGTAGTGATGATAATATCAGGCTGAAAATAAGTGATAGCCTCCCTAAAAGCTTGTGGTTGCTGTTGTGTGTAGCCAACAATTTTATATTCAATATTTTTTTGTTGTGCAAAATGCAATGCCCTGCAATTTCTATCAGCCACTACACCACAAATTGAAACACCAACATTAAGCTGCTGCAAAGCATAATATATAAATTGCATCGTGCCGCCGCCGCCCGATGCTAAAAACAATATTCTATATTTTTTATTTATTGTACCCAAAAGCTATAATGAATAATGATTTTAAAAAAATGTTTTACTAATGCTTTGGTTGAATAACTGCTTTTACCGGTAGAATCAGGTTTATGATTTACTAAAACCGAAGCAATTTTTTTTGTGGTTTGAAATAAAATTCCGTCTACAAAAATATAATTGGTTTTGATTGTAATTGCTTTTTGTGCCGTTTCAAATGTAATACATCTAAAGGATGAATAGTTCCAATAAAAACCTGGTACAAAAAATTTAAAACAAAATTTGGAAAAAGCCGAAGTGCAATTTCGGAAATACGAATGTTGCCGTTGATGATATACTCCATAAATGATATCAGCATTAGTGTTTTTTTGATGTTGAATAAATTGCTCAAAATCAGCAGGGTTGTGTTGCCCATCTTCATCAATAGTGAAAATAAAATTGCCAGTTGCTAATTTTAATCCATGAATAATTGCAGCATGTTGCCCAATATTTTGTTGCAAAAAAACTGCTTTGATGTTAGATGTAAATTTTTGTTGAAGCGCTTGAATTACCTTCCATGATTCATCTACAGGATTATCAGCAATTAATATTATTTCAAAGTTTAAGTTGTTTTTTTCAAAAAAAGCAATGCCATCCATCACCACTTTTTCAATTGTTGTTTCACCACGATATATTGGAATTACTACTGAATACTTCATGGTTAAATTCAATTTTTATTGAAATGATTTCATGTATTTAACTGCATTGGTGCCTGTGTTAAATATCAAATCTAAAATAGTAACGCCGTGCTGAAAATCGCCATGTAATTGCGGATATTCAGGATAACCACTGTAATCAAAATAATGAACATTGATATTTTGTTTAGCAAATTTTGTTTCATCCATATATGCTTTCGCGGCAGGGCCACTAAAGTAATCAGTGGCTTTACAATCCACACAAATATTTACTAAGCGCTGCGTTTTTTCGTCATGCAATTCAAATTTTTCACTTCTATTAATAGGTGTTTTTATTTTCAAAAAATCCATAATACGTTGCAAAAAAGCTTGATTGGCATCCGTTAATAATTCAAAATTATTATTTAAAAATAATTCTTCAAAAGCATCTTTGGTTTCATTGAAACCGGCAGCTTTTGAATAATTTTGTTTCAACATGTTCCAATGTTGCTTGCCCCAATTTTTATCACTGATTTTGGTTTCGTTAATTTTTTGAAAATACTTGCCACTTACTTCCACGGGTACACTCAACCATACTAAACCTTGTGGGGTTTTTATTTGATTACGATTGCGCCAATCCCTTTTGGTGTATTGCATATCATCATAAATCACAAATTCATCCATTTGATTAATTCCATCAAAATATCCTTTCCATGGAATGTAGTTAGATTGTGTAATAACTATTTTTTTCACTGCTTATTTTTTGTTGAAATAAAAACACCTCACAGGTTTTCACTATGAGGTGTTTTAGTATTTATTATAAATAATTAAAATTATTAATGATGGGCTGGTGCAGCTTCAGTTTGTTCAGTTTCAGCACCTTTAGGTAAAGGTTTGTTCATCATGTTTTTCCAACTACTACTTTCCATTGCCAATGCGGTAACTAACCAAATGAGCAACAAAAGTGGCAAGCCCGTAGTTCTTATTAAATTTTTAACCTCATATTTCATGTGCATAAATTCTGAAATAATATAACCTGCTTTCATGATTGAAAGGATTGCGTAAAGTGCATTCGGAATTAATTTTCCGCCCATATGTGGTGCAATTAATACGGCAAATAAAATTTCACCTATTGTAATGGCTAATAATATCCAAAATGTTTTCCAAATTGTTTTTGGGGTTGATGCTGCATGTTCTGTTGAATCGTGAGACATATTTATTTTGAGTTAATCGTTATTAAGTTAATTAGAAAATATATTTTGAAGGATTGCTTTTTGAGTTGTTTGTATTACATAAATCTGAATACTTAATAACTCAACAACTGCTTTATAATAAGTAAAAGCAAAGAAACACAAAC
>JBEANU010000234.1:0-3461 GCA_041165265.1 Bacteroidota bacterium
TTTTCTCAAACATTTCCACATAAACAACTTCCCATGGTCGAAATGATTTTGTCCAATCATTACCTAATTCATTATGTGATTTCATTCTTCCAATTAAGTTAGAAGTAAAACCAACATATGTTTTATTGAATTTTTCTGAGTAAAGAATATAAACTACAAATTCCATAAATTAAAAAAGAGAAAATCAGTTTTGATTTTCTCTTTTAGTGTAGCGGAGAGTGGACTCGAACCACTGTCCGCCTCTGGCGGATATGAGCTCGACTAAGCAATAAAAAATTGTTGAATAATTTTATCTTTTTCAATTCTACCTCGACCAGTTTTAAAATATTTTTCCCTGCTCATAGCATCAATTTTCTTATCAAAAATTTCCATATAAACCACTTTCCAAGGTCGAAATGATTTTGTCCAATCATTACCCAATTCATTATGCGATTTCATTCTTCCAATTAAATTAGAGGTAAAACCAACATATGTTTTATTGAATTTTTTCGAATAAAGTATATAAACTACAAACTCCATAAATTAAAAAAGAGAAAATCAGTTTTGATTTTCTCTTTTAGTGTAGCGGAGAGTGGACTCGAACCACTGACCTTCGGGTTATGAGCCCGACGAGCTACCTCTGCTCTACTCCGCAATATTGGGCTGCAAATGTAGAATAATAATTTTGATTTGCAACTTATTAGTCGAGTTTTATTTTTTCATTTTATTACTTTTGCATTTCAAAATAATATATGTCGAACAATCCACAACGCTATTTAATTACTGCCGCTTTGCCTTATGCCAACGGCCCTATTCATATTGGTCATTTAGCTGGCTGCCATTTGCCTGCTGATATTTATGCACGATTTCGCCGCATGCAAGGGCATGAAGTGCTTTTCATTTGTGGCACTGACGAACATGGTGTGCCGATAACGATTGCTGCAAAAAAAGAAAATACTACACCGCAAGCTGTGGCTGATAAGTACCACGAAATAATTGATAAAGCTTTATACAAATTCGGAATTTCATTTGATAATTTTTCACGAACAACTTCGGAAGTTCACAGAGAAACTGCGACTGATTTCTTTTTGGATTTGTACAACAAAAATTTGTTTGAAGAAAAAACTGAAGAGCAATTTTATGATGAAGAAAATCAGCAATTTTTAGCCGATAGATACATCATGGGAACATGCCCAAAATGCGCCAATGAAAGGGCTTACGGCGATCAATGTGAAAAATGTGGCAGCACTCTAAATCCACGTGATTTAATTAATCCGCATAGCACCATTTCATCAAAACCATTGGTGATGAAAGAAACAAAACATTGGTACATTCCGTTGGATAAATATGAAAATTGGTTGAGAGAATGGATTTTAGAAGGACATAAAGATGATTGGAAAACGAATGTGTATGGTCAGTGCAAAAGCTGGATTGACGGTGGTTTGCAACCACGAGCAGTAACCCGTGATTTAGATTGGGGTGTGCCAGTTCCATTGCCTGATGCGAAAGGGAAAGTATTGTATGTATGGTTTGATGCGCCGATTGGCTACATTTCTGCAACAAAAGAAATTACACCCGATTGGAAAAAATTTTGGTGTGATAAAGAAACCAAACTCATTCATTTTTTAGGAAAAGATAATATTGTTTTTCATTGCATCATTTTTCCAACGATGCTGAAAATGCACGGTGGATACGTGTTGCCAGAGAATGTACCTGCTAATGAATTTTTAAATTTAGAAGGCGATAAAATTTCTACTTCACGAAATTGGGCAGTTTGGTTGCATGAATATTTAGAAGAATTTCCTGAACAGCAAGATGTGTTGCGTTATGTGTTGGCTGCCAACGCACCCGAAACAAAAGACAATGATTTTACTTGGAAAGATTTTCAAGACCGCTGCAACAGTGAGTTGGTGTCAGTTTTGGGAAATTTCTTCAACAGAACAATAGTGTTGTCGCAAAAATTTTGTGGTAGTAAAATCCCAAAACGTCATATTGATTTAGAAACCGAAACAGAACAAAATTTGTGGAAAGAATTTGCCGAAATAAAAAAGCGAATGGAAGAATCTATGAGTCAGTATCGCTTACGGGAAGCGTTGGCAGAGATGATGAACGCTGCACGATTGGGTAATAAATATCTCACAGAACAAGAGCCCTGGAAAAAAGCCAAAGGTGATGTGTATGTGGGTGAAAATGACTTTGAACAATTACAAAATAAGTATCGTGTAGAAAATTGCTTGCATCATTGCTTACAGTTGTCAGCTAATTTGGCGATTTTGATGTATCCATTTATGCCATTTACGGCGAAGAAAATTTTGATGCATTTCAACATCAACAAAAAAGCAAATGAATTATTGTTGTGGGGAAATGCTGGAAGGCTTGATTTATTAAGCGTTGGCTACACTATCAACAATCCTGTTTTGTTGTTCAGAAAAATTGAAGATGAAGAAATCGCTGCGCAGATTACAAAATTGCAAAATTCCAAGATTGCAAATAATGCAGCTTCCACAATCAATAAATCAACAATTCAACCAATCATTAAATCAGAAATCACTTTTGATGATTTTGCAAAAATGGATTTGCGAATTGGAACAATTATCGAAGCTGAAAAAGTGCCAAAAGCAGATAAATTGTTAAAACTAAAAGTGGATATTGGCAGCGAACAACGAACTGTTGTAAGTGGCATTGCACAACACTTTCAGCCCGGCGACATCATTGGACAGCAAGTAACTTTACTTTGCAATTTAGCACCAAGAAAAATGAAAGGTATTGAAAGCCAAGGCATGATTTTAATGGCTGAAGATGCAGATGGAAAATTAAAATTTATTATGCCAAATAGTAAGACAGAGAATGGTTCTGGGGTTAGTTAATACATAACTATGAATTCAATTAATGACACAATTTGGAATTGTATTGAAAAGAGAAAACAGACTCAAGTTGGCTTAAATATAATTTTGGAATTGTTCAACCATGAACAATGTTTGATTATTGAACAATTATCCCAATCTGATAAACAAATTGAGAAAAAAATGGAAAACATTAAAAATCTCTTGAGGGATGAAGCATCCGAATACTCACCAAAAGATTCAGACGCATTCGATATTTACAATGAGATTCTTGTTTATAAATTTTTAAGAGACCGATGGAGTAACATATCTTTTTGCCCAACAAAAAAAAACAATACTAAAACACCAGATTATATTTTAAAATTGGAAAGTGGCACAAGAATTAATTTAGAGCTTAAAAACATAAACATTCAAGAACCTAATGAAAGTTTTCGCATAACACAGAAAGAACAACAAATTTCACACATAGACAAAAAATCAGCTTACACATTTAAGCCTTTTAAACAAAGCAATAGAAAAACTGTAATCGAAGCATTAATAACAAAAATCTCAAGTTCAATTAAACAAGACCAACTAAGTTATGAAGGAAACCAAGGTATATTAATTGTCGATTTAATAAAGTTTGGTCATTTCCCATTG
>JBEANU010000235.1:0-3967 GCA_041165265.1 Bacteroidota bacterium
AACAAAAGAGTGCAATAATTTTATATCCTAATCCATTTACCGAAACATTAACTATAAATTCATCTGAAGAAATAAATCAAATAACAATTTTTGATGTATTAGGAAAAATTGTGTTTGAAAAGAGAAATGTAGAAGACAAAAGCCTTAGCTTAAAAAATTTGCAATGTGGTAATTATACTATTAAAATTATAAGTAAAAATGTTGTAACTACTCAAAAAATAATTAAAGAATGAAATCAATAATTTCCCTGCTAGTCCTTGTTTGGAGCGTAGCTTAGCGTATAGCCAACGAGGATTTATGTGGAATTTCGTCTATGACGAATAGTATCAATAAAATTTGTACAATAAAAAATAACAATGTAAAAAGCCACCCAATATTGCATCAAACACATTTACAATTGATGCCTAAAGGCATGTATTGGATTGAACTAAAAAAGCAAATCAACAGCCTACCATGAAAAGTTGGTGGTGGAATAAATTAATTTTCAGAAAGCTTTTTTGTTTTATATTTTATAGTGAAATCAATTAGCGAATACCTTACGCTTTAATTCAAAATTTTGCCCTAAATAAACTTTCCTAACTGTTTCATCTGCGGCTAATTGCTCGGCGGTGCCTTGCATTAATATTTTCCCTTCAAATAATAAATAAGCTCTATCTGTAATTGATAGTGTTTCTTGCACATTATGGTCAGTAATTAAAACACCAATACCTTTATTAATTAATTTTGATACAATCAACTGAATATCTTCAACTGCAATTGGGTCAATACCAGCAAATGGTTCATCTAATAAAATAAATTTAGGATTTACTGCTAATGCACGGGCAATTTCAGTGCGGCGGCGTTCACCGCCACTTAGTACATTACCCATATTTTTTCTTACATGGGTAAGCCTAAATTCAGATAACAAGGATTCTAATTTTTCCTCTTGTTCCAGCTTACTTAGGTTTGTCATTTGTAAAATTGCCATCACATTATCTTCCACGGTTAACTTTCTGAAAACCGATGCCTCTTGGGGCAAATAACCAATTCCCATCTGGGCTCGTTTATACATGGGCATTCGTGTAATATCTAAATCATCTAATAGTACAGTGCCTTCATCAGGCTGCACTAAGCCCACTGTCATATAAAATGTAGTAGTTTTTCCTGCACCGTTGGGGCCCAGTAATCCAACAATTTCACCTTGTTGTACTTCCACCGAAACATCATTCACTACTTTTCGCTGACGATAAGTTTTCATTAAATTATGTGTATGAAGCTTCATTAAAAATGGTAAGTTTTATTAAGATGCAAATTACGTAAAAACCTATTAATTTATTTGGCTTCTTTTAAGCCCATTGATGTTATTATCCATTTAGTATTAATTTTTATTTCATCCGTTAAATTTTCATACTGGGTTTGAAAAGCATCATCATCCAATAAATCAAGCGCATTTTGCGAAAGTGAAATTTGTTTATTATTAGGTATTTGCAATATTAAATTCACCTCTTGATTGCGCCACATTTGATGCCCAGCTTTTGTAAAATAATGAGGTAAAATTAAAATAGAATCATTTTGCGAAGCATTGTAAGTTATTGATGCTGCACGTTTTTGTGCTTCGCTATCAGTTGGGCCTTGTGCTGATTTTTCAATCAATAAATGAATTAATGAATCAGGTGATGTAGCTATTTTTAATTCAATATTTCCGTTGGCAATGGTATCCATAATTCCAAAATTATGATTCCCCCAAATGCCAATATTGATATGCATTCGGCGATGTGATTTTGTATTATCATGCAGCCATTCTGAATTTAAATAAATTGTTTTTGATGGCGTTGGTGTAAATGAAATTTGCTCAGTAATTGTTTTATCATATTTAAAATCAGAAGTGATTTTTTGGGCGATGTACACAATTGAAATAATACTTGCAAACCATAAAACAGTAACCGCAGTTTTCACCCAAGTTGAAATGGGGTTTGATTTAAAAATCAAACGAATTAGTTTGTAAATTATAGCCACAATAGGTATAAAAATCATGCAGCATGCCGCAAACACAAGCAATTTAGCATCAGTAGCTGAATTGGTTAAAAAGCCTAATACTATTGGTGCTGCAAAGCCAACTGAAAATAAAACAGCTAATAATGCTAATGCCAATGGCACAAAAATCATTAATCCGAAAATTAAAAATAGGAAGGCAATTACTTTCACCAAAACCTTAGCAATATGCCTAACGGTATCACTTCCATTTTGATTGTTTTTAATATCATAGCTCATGCGTTCAAAATTATCTTTCACGTTATTAGCCTCACGTTGAACATTTTTTTTAATCTCATCAAAGGTGATACTTTTGCCATTCATTGCCATTTTTTCAGCCGCTGTAATAGCTTTTGGTATAGCAATCCAGCAAATTAAATAAATTAAAAAACTTGTGCCACCAACAAAAAACAGGGCTACAAAAGCTAATCGAATTATAATGGGATCAATGCCCAAATATGCCGCCAAACCACTACATACGCCACCTAAAACTTTATCATTAGGGTTACGATAAATTCGTCGAAACTGATTATTGGTTTTATTATCATGCTCAAAATGCGATGAATTATTTTGAGCCGTGTTATCATCAGTAAATTCTTTAAATTGCGAAGGCTGCCCCATTACTGACATTAACTCTTCCACATCTTTTGGTAAAATAGCTTGTGCACCATCATTTAATTTTTGCTGAAATAGTTCAGCAATGCGGTTTTCAACATCAACATAAACTTCATTGGCAGATGCTGAACTACCTAAATTTTGTTTTATTTCAAATAAATATTTTTTTAGATTTTCATAAGCAATTTCATCAATTTGAAAAATGATACTGCATAAATTAATGGATATTATTTTGTTCATGGTATTGATTTTAAAGATTTTTATTTTGTGATAGATTGTACTGCAAAAGCTAATTCATGCCAAGTTTTATTCATTTCGGTTAAAATAGTTTCGCCTTCAGGCGTAAGCTCATAATACTTTCGGGGCGGACCCGTTTTTGATTCCTCCCAACTATATTTTAATACACCCTCATTTTTTAATCTGGTTAGCAAAGGATAAAGTGTTCCTTCAACTACTAATAATTTTGCCTCTTTAAGTGAATTGATAATATCTGAAGCATAAGATTTATTTTTTGCAATCACAGATAAAATGCAGTATTCAAGCACTCCTTTACGCATTTGCATTTGTATATTTTCAGCATTCATAATAATTTTTATTTTGATGACGAGGCAAATGTATAACAATTTTAGTACTATGCAATACATAGTACTAATTATTTTCAATTTATTTTTTATTAGGCTATTTTTATTATAGCTTCAAAAATATTTTTACTTTTGAATTCGTTATATCATTTAATCAATAATACTATATGAAAAAGATATTGGCTTCCGTTTTTTTAGCCACCACACTATGTTTTGCAGCATTTAATGCATCGGCTCAAAAAGATGAATTTTTAAACGATTTGATAAATTTGTGGAATAATCATAAATACGAAAAAGTATTTCAACCACTAAAGGAATATAAAGACAGTAAAAAAATAAGTAACGATTTTGAAATTGATTACATGATTGCTACCAGTGCAGCCCGTAGTGCTGGCGAAGATCCTAAAGAAGTAAGTTCATTAATAAATGATTTATTGACTAATTATAAATTTAAAAAAGATGACCAAGATTATATTAGAAGTCAGGATGGTATGGGAAAATATGAAAAAGGCAAAAATGCAAGAATGGATGCGGAACACGTAGCTAATAGAGGTAAGGCTGGGGATGTTACGAATAAAGAAGTTCCGAAATCATTAGGAAAAAATACAGATAAAACTGAAACCAAAGAGTTAAAAGATGCTACCGTAAAAGAAAAAACTATATCAAAAGAAGTTAAAAAAGAAGTAATTAAAGAAGAAGATGATGAAGTAAAAGCTGAAACAAAAGCCGAAGTAAAAAAAGAACTTAAAAAAGATGAGATA
>JBEANU010000236.1:0-3338 GCA_041165265.1 Bacteroidota bacterium
GTTAAATTTTTACCTATTAATTATATCCGTTTGTTTGCTGTGCTATACTGAGGCTATAGGATATTTTTTTGCGCTTACATTATTTATTTATTTGTATCAAAAACAAAAAAAAATATTTAACCAACAATCTATTATTTTATTAGCTGTAGTTATTGCTGCTATTTCATGTACAGTATTTCAGTATGCTTTAATTGAACAAGATTTTATTGCTGTATTGCGTAATTTTGCCATTAGGTTTGTAGGTAGGAGTGGTTACTTTGGGGAACTAAAAACCGAAAATCATTTAGGTGTTTTATCGCCTGATATTTATTTGTATTTATGGCATTTATTAAAGGTGGGAATGTTGGCTTTAGTATTACTTTTTATGGCTTTAATTATTTCATTTATTGCAAGAATTAAAACCCATGAATTATCAAATCAAGTTATTAAACATTCGTTTTGGTGGTACATTCCTTTGCCGATTATAATGCACTTTTTTATTTTTTTCAATGCCAATGCATTGCACGATCAATTAATTGTAAAATTGGTAATTCCGTTCAGCATTTTATCAGCCCTAATAATTGCTGTTTTTAGTGATAAAAAAAACTCAAGGTGGATACTTTATGGATGTTTGGGAATAGTAATCGGTATTTTTAATTATCCTGTAATGATGGCTGAAAGTATGAGCGATAATGGTGTTGAAGCTGCCGCAACTCAATTTTTAAAATATGCTTCACCGCAAAAAGCGATGATTATTATTTGTAGTAAAGAACAATATTATGTAGCACCATCTTTATACTATCACTCAAAACGCAATTACTTTTTATTAACTGATTCAAATTTAGTGAATGATGCAAAATCAAAATTAATAGCTGATAGTAGTATTGTATTTATAGTAGATGCCAACTGGAAAATATTGCGCAAAAAAGTGATTTGTAATCGGTAATTAGAGTTCAATACTTTTTGCAGCGTAGCTAAATAAAAAGCACTTACTAAAAACTTTTAGGGCTTTTTGAGAGGTGATGAAAGATAAATCAACAACTATCTAATTCACTAAAATGCTTACGGCATCACTCCAATCACTAACATCGGCTGAGTTTCCAGCACAAATACTTATAATAATATATTTACCAGGCTATTTATACCGATAATGTAAATGCAATAGTCCAATAAAATTGAACAAACATTTACTACATCGGCATAATACCAAATTGACTAGACAAAAGAATTATTCACTTTGGTATTACTTGGTGATGCTTCCCATCTGAAATATTATAACATTTCCTACTGGCAATATTATTTTGTTGATGTAATTTATGATGCTGCTTATAGATTTTGTACTTTTTACAATAGTGTTTGGGTTGTTGCCAATAGCATGCATCATATCTTAAATTTGCGCTTTGCCATGTTACATTGGAAATGTTACAACGCTGCACAACACAACATTAAAATATATTGAATTATACCCCAACATACGTAAAACCACTTAGATAAATACGTGGTTTTACGTAGATACAATTACGTAAATTTACTTATTATTACCTAATCAAAAAAAACTACTTCATTATGCTTAAAAAATTACCTACCAAAATACAGCACACAGAACACAGCACACTAAAATTTAAGTCCAGCAAAATAGTATTAATTATGATGCTGGCATTTTCATTAAGTTCTTTTTTTTCAATACGTTTATATTCCCAAGTTGTAGTACCAACGGCTATAACTAATTGTAGTTTTGTATCTACGTGTGTAATTCAGTTACCAACTCCATTAGTTGGTAATTTAGGACAAATTTATACAATACCTATAGGTCAAACCCTTTTATCAAATACAGCATTTGGAAATTCTGGTAGTTTAACAAATACCTCAACGAATGTCACCCCTATTTTTATTTATGGAGAGCTTATCATTGATCATAGTTTTACATTCAAAAATGTACCCTATATTGTTATGGGTCCTTGTGCTAAAATAACAGTTAAAAATATGGGAGCTAATTTTTTAAATACATTAACATTAGATGCAACACATATTTATGGCGACCCACAATGTAAGATTATGTGGCAAGGTATTACACTTGAAGCCAATACGTTAATAAATTGTACTACTACAAGCCCACTACCACCAAGTTCTTTCCCACAAAAAACAATAATTGAAGATGCTCAAATTGCAATAAGTTCAAAAAATAATGGAGGTATTTGGTTTATTAATAAACAAACTACTTTCAATAACAATTATGTTGATTTACAAGTATTTAATTATCACCAAATTTTATATAATACAAATACCCCAGGTAATAAATATTATAATTACTTTTTAAATGCTTTTACTTGGTGGCAATCAGGCGTTAATAGTGTTAGTCAATTTCCTTCGGTAGTAACGGATGCAAACTTCACCTGTAAAACAAATGGAACTAATGCAACACTTTCATTTGCGCCTTATGCTGGTAAAATTAAAAAATATTGTATTGAAGATATTAATAATAGTCAAACTTTTTGGGGTAATCCCACCAATATTCCATCTCTTTGTACATATTGTGGCGTTACCAAATTTGAAAATTTTAACGTAGGCATTTATTGCAATAATACTTTTCCAAGTATTAAAGTATGTAATTTTATTAACAGCATGGGACCATTTGGTATAGGTACAAACAGCCCAAAAGGTATAGGAGTTTATGTTGAAAATTGCACTAGTACTCAATCTGCTGTACCAAATGTGTTAGTTAATGCTTGTACATTTGATAAAAATTTTAGAGGGATATATTCCAGAAACTGTCATCAAGGTTCTGTTGGTGGTGTAACAATGTCATTTGTAACAAAAATTGATGGTAATCAATTTAGCAATTCAGGCTATGTGGGAGCTGAATTACAAGGTTATGACAATAACACAACAATAGATATCCGTGGTAATGTTGATACTAAAAGTCCGACAGGCGTTTTTATTCATGATTGTTACTACAATACTATTCAGGCACAAGCCAATACTTTCTATGATAATATCAGAGGGTTTTGGCTAAACAAATGTATAAGGTCAGGTATTGATATTGGTGGTGAAAATTATTTTGTTTCGCAAAACTCTCAATTGGCGGCAGGTTTATTATTAAATGAATTAGATTTAACAGCCGCCTCATCTGCTTTTATACATAATAATTATTTTTATTTAACTGAAGATGACCAATTTGGTATTTCATTAACAGCTACAAGTATCGGAACTAATGTTTATAATAACTATCTTGATTTAAATAAAATAAATGCTTCAAGTACACTTGATCAAACTGTTGGTATTGAAGTACAAGGTGCAAACGGCACTTCTATAAAATGCAATAGAATAAATGATTATGTTGGCGCTCCTATTTGGAGTAC
>JBEANU010000237.1:0-11654 GCA_041165265.1 Bacteroidota bacterium
GTAGGAAAGTTTGTGAAAGAATAAAATATTTTCATTAATTTCATACCATGAATTTTGCGAATAAGTTGTGCTATACTTTAAGTAATAAAGCGGTGAGTGAGGACACTCACCACGGCGCTAAAGTTAATCATCAATCAAAATTGATGGTATCAGTAAAAGAATATCCTGTAGGTTTGTATTTATATAAATTAGTGGATGGTGTAAATACAATAAGCAAAGGCAAATTTAATGTAATTAAATAATGTAGTTAAAGGGGTGGCTTTGCCGCCCCTTTATTTTTAAATTTATGTATATGAAAAAAATAATTTTATTAATGTTGCTATTAAGCCTAAACAAAGCATATAGTCAAAACTTGGTATTAAACCCGAGTTTTGAAGTATTACGTGATACTTGTTGGCCTTGGATGGATGGTATAAGTGATAGTGCTTGTTTATATTGGGATTGCCCTATTTATCAAACCCCTGATTATTTGAATAAATGTGCTAATTCTTTATTAAATGGTTTTATGGGCGTACCATTTAATTGGGGTAATCAAGGGGGGGGAGGGGGGTTTCAATATGCCAAAGATGGCGATGCCTATGCAGGTTATTGGCATTTAGTAGGTTTGTTTAGAGAATATATACAAGGCAGATTAAGTGATAGTTTGCAAATAGGCAAAAAATATAAATGTTACTATTATGTGGTAAAGCAAAGTTCAAGCTATGACTCCATGAATAATTTTGGTATGGCTTTTAGTACTTATCATTTGCATGATAGTACAACATTAGTTGCCGATCTTAATTATATGACACCCAAAATAAATGATACTACAGTAATAAATGATACCTTAAATTGGGTAAAGATTGAGGGTACATTTATAGCGGATAGCAATTATAAGTATTTTACTATTGGTAATTTTTTTAGTGCGGAACAAACTATAGGTATTTCTTCGTACTTTTATGTGGATGATGTACATGTTGAGTTAGTTGAAAATGATGGCGTAGAGGAAGTTGGAGTAAGAAAGTTGGAGGTTTACCCAAATCCATGTGGGGAGAAGTTATTGGTTACTGGTTATCAGTTATTAGGGAATACAATTGAGGTAACGGATGTGTTAGGTCGTATCTTGCAGAGGGACGAAGCATCTAATCAACAAATCAATAACTCATCAACTCAACAAATTCAATTAGATGTATCATCACTACCAAACGGCATTTATTTTATCAAAGCAACAGATATGAACGGCAATTTGATGAATGGAAAATTTGTGAAGGAATAAATTGTAACTTTTGTTGGAATAAAAGCAAATAGTTGTTTTGATAACTGCAACCTTTCTACTACTTTCGCAGTTCAAAAAATTTTATACACAAATGAAATTAAAATTACTTGCAGTACTATTTGTACTTAGTTCATTAGTTGCTTCAGCACAAGATAGCAAGCACCCTTGGAGTATTGGCGGCAACTTAGGTTGGTTTGATTATTACTCTCCATTAAAAGGTTATCATGTATTTAATACTGATAAGTGGAGGTTCAATCCATCACTTACTTTGGGCAGATATTTAAACCCATCGTTTGATGTAGTAGGTCGTGCATCATATGGTGATGTTGTATTACACCCTGAAAAATTAAAATATAAATCGTATCGTGAAATTCATAGAGGCATTCATAGTTATGATTTATTGATGCGTTATAAATTTAATAACGGATACATTTTAGATGAAGATGCAAGTTTATTTCCGTTCATCAACGCAGGTTTAGGTTTAAACCGCATTGCTAATAATACGCATGCTGTTGTACCAATTGGTATTGGCTTAGGTTTAAAATTATCAAGCCGATTTACTGCTTTACTTGAAACAGATTACAAATTTCCGTTTGGCATGAACGCAATCATAGGTAGAAGCGAACACATGTACACTTCACTAGGGTTAAGCTATGCATTTGGTAATACAGCACCAACAATTATGGATGAAGATAAAGATGGCGTATCAGATCATGTTGATAGATGCCCATCATTAGCAGGTTCAGTAGCATTGCATGGTTGCCCTGATAAAGATGCTGATGGCGTTGCAGATATTGATGATAGATGCCCTGATTTTGCTGGTGTAGCTACATTGATGGGTTGCCCTGATAAAGATGGCGATTTAGTGCCTGATTATTTAGATAATTGCCCTGAAGTATATGGTTTACGTGATCATGCAGGTTGCCCATTAGAAAAAGAAAAACCAGTTGTAATTGATGTACCTAAAGTAATTGAACCGGTTGTACCTACTACACCTGATGTAAATGAAATACCTGATAATTTAGTAAAACGAGTTTTTTACATGGTGTACAAATACGATTTAACTGCTGAACATTATCAATTGTTAGATTCAGTAATCACTATGTTGAATACCTATCCAACATTAAAAATACAAATTGGAGGTCATACAGATAAGAGTGGTAGTGATGCTATTAACTTCCCATTATCAGTAAATCGTGCTGAAAAAGTAAAAGCTTACTTTATTTCAAAAGGAGTTGCCAATTCAAGAGTGTTTGCATTAGGCTATGGCTCAACTTATCCATTAGTTGCTAATGATACTAAAGAAAACAGAGCAAAAAACAGAAGAACTGAAATTAGATTTCAGAAAAAATAATATTTAAATTTTTACCAATAAAAAAGGCTGACTTGTTTTCAAGTCAGCCTTTTTTATATTATATTATGTCTTTATTCCAATATCTGAAATACTTTAGCTAGTAGTCCCTCATAAAGTCAATTTTGTTTTTCGGGTAAAATAATACCATTAAACAAAAATTTATAAATTAAGCGAAGGGCATCACGAATACCTTTAATAGTAATACATGGGGTATATCAAGAATCGATTTTGTGCGGTGGCTTTGTGTTAGCGAAATCGAATTTTGCTTTTTTGCTAAAGAGATAAATTTTCTTAACGCTAATTTTTACAATGCCGCTCTAGTTCAATAAAAAGAACTTTTTGAGACAGGACTAATTTAGTGTTGATTTACTCAATTGAGTTCAAATTAATTTTTATGAAAATTTCTTTTCTCTCACATAATTAAAAGTAATACCTATCAGCACTACTAAAATTAATGGTAACAAAATATTGATAACTTGCCATTTAGTTTTTTCATCTTTCACCTTTGGGGCATCTAACATTCGTAATTTAATTTCTTTGGCTCTTGCATCAATTACTCCTGATTCATCCGTTAAATATTTAATACAATTCAATAAAAAATCTTTGTTGGCAAATGTTTGTTTAGTGAAGGGATAATAACCGCATGAAAACTGATATTCACCTTTAGGTGCAGGGTTTTTAACCATATCACCATCGGCAATAACTATCATTTTATTAGCAGCACTTTTTGGTTTAAAAGTGATGTGTAATGAATCTAACATGTTTGCCATACCAGGCGAAATTCTGCCAGCATAGGGCGATGCAAATTCACCTTCTAATAATACTGAAATGATTTGATTAGGTTTGTTAAAGTAAGTAGGTTGCGGTTGCATTTTCATCATTCTGATATCAACACTTGCTGGGGAATACACAACACGACTATACTTTGAGCTTTGCAACAATACAGTTTTTTTGATAGATGAATTACCAACTGTATCAATACAAGATGGAAACATGGTAAGTATGGCATCTAAATTTTTTGAAATAGGATGATTGCTGGTACTCATCAATACCGGAAAATATAGCCATGGATACATTTTAAATTGCGGTTGGTTATTTACATATCCATTAACCATAGGCAATGGCGCACAGCTATAATCTTGCACAAAAGCCTTGTTCACCCTTACTCCGTAAGTAAATAATTGATCCTCTAAATTTAAATTATAATCGGGTGCCATGTATTCATTTCTTCTACGGAGTGAATCAATATCACCATCCAACATATCCAATATCCACATTACTTTACCGCCATTCATCACAAATTGATCAATCTTAAATTTTTCTTTTTCAGTAAATTCCTTTGTTGGTTTTACAATTATTAAGGCGTCAATTTTTTCATTAGGCAAGCGTACAATAGTATTAATATCAACTGGTGCAGCATTATAATCTTTAGCAATAGTGTTTAAAAAATCTATCATGTTTGCCACAGGCATTTCGCCATTTCCTGATGATACAGCAATTCCTTTTTTGGTTTCTTGTTTTACTTTATCAATGGCTACTACTAAATTGTACTCCAATAATGCTATTGAATTATTAAGTTGTTCGCTAGCGCTTTTACCCATTTGATTATTTAAAATAAAAACCGGAACCTCCTTGTTTTTATAGGTTACAAGGCACCAAGGATAAGCTATTTGCTCTTTAAAATTATCTTCAGATTGTACATTTAGTTGAATTGGATTAATCCCTTTTTCTTCCAATTGTTTTCTAAAATCTTTTTGCTGTTGCTCATTTCTTCCTTCTTTAACATCAATAAATTCATACCTAAATTTTTTACCAGCTACGTTATTAAATTCTTCCAACATTTCTTTGGTAGATTGCTGAAGCTTCATAAACCCACTCGGAAATTCGCCTTTTAAATAGCATTTTACATACACGTAATCATCTAAATCGGTTAATATTTTTTTTGTTGAAGGTGATAATGTATAACGCTTTTCGGATGTTAAATCTATTCGATAAAAATAGAAATTAGCCAGCCAATTAATGGCTATCAATATCATTAATAAACCTAATATTATAAATACAGATTTTTGAACTTTATTTATTTTTTTGTTTACCATTTTCGTGAATTCAAAACTGTTTTAGTGCCAAATAAAAAAAGAATAATTACAGATAAAAAATAGATCACATCTCGTGAATCAATCACACCATAACTTACTGCTGTATAATGTGCATTGATACCAATTTGCTGCACATAATAATCAAATTTGCCAAATATACCGGGCAGTTGAGCTAAATAATCAAAGCACAAATACATGATAAAACACAAACTAAATGCAATAATAAAAGCTACTACTTGGTTTGATGTAATGGAGGATGAAAATATGCCAATAGCTGTAAATGAAGCGCCTAACATTAATAAGCCAAAGTATGAGCCTATCAATGCTCCATGATCAATATTGCCAACTGGCTGAGCTAAATGATAAACCGAGTAATAATAAACTAAAGTGGGCAATAAACTAATTGCATATAAAGCCAATGCAGCTAAATATTTTCCAACAATAATTTGCCAATCGGTTAAAGGTCGGGTGGTTAATAATTCAATAGTTCCGTTTTTATTTTCTTCAGCTAACGAACGCATGGTAATTGCCGGAATTAAAAATAAAAGTATTAATGGTGCTGTGGTAAACAATGCATCAATATTGGCATAGCCGCTTTGCAATACGCTACTTTCAGTAAATAGCCATACAAACAACCCCAATGCAATTAAAAAAACGCCCATGGTTATATAACCAATCAACGAACTAAAAAATACAGTAATTTCTTTTCTGAAAATGGCTAACATGAAATTCAAAAATTTAGTCAACAAAGAAAATAAAAAAACGTGGTAATCTTTTTTCATAGTGTGATAATTGATGCACA
This sequence comes from Bacteroidota bacterium, assembly GCA_041165265.1. Taxonomy (GTDB): domain Bacteria; phylum Bacteroidota; class Bacteroidia; order Chitinophagales; family CAIODY01; genus CAIODY01. The sequence goes on from JBEANU010000237.1 coordinate 5,508, forward strand.
CTATTGTTAATTATTGTTCAAGAAATTTGAGTTGACAATTTTCGCCATCAAATTTTACATAGCTATTGTATCGTAGCCAATCACCTAGATTAATATATCGGCTATTTGAATTTAAGGAAATATCTAATGGTAAATGACGATGACCAAAAATAAAATAATCGTAATGGTTTGTTTCTAATTTTCGTTTTGCATATTGAACTAACCACTCCTCATCACCAAAATTTTTTTCATCAGCTAAACCAGTTGCACTGCGGCTTTTCTTACTCCAATAATTGGCTATACCAACTCCAATATCAGGATGAATCCACCTAAACAGCCATTGACAAAATGGATTGGTAAATACCTTTTTCATCAACTTATAACCTTTATCGCCAGGACCTAAGCCATCGCCATGACCAATAAAAAATTTCTTGTTGTCAATTTCTATTTGAATAGGCTTGAAATGAACTGGTATTTGTAGTTCTGTTTCAAAATAATCTTTCATCCATAAATCATGATTGCCAGTAAATACAACTACTTCAATTCCTAATTCTTTCATCTTAACTAATCGTGAAAAAAAACGAAGAAACCCTTTAGGAACAACAGTTTTGTATTCAAACCAAAAATCAAAAATATCACCCACCAAATAAACTGCTTTTGCATCATCTGCAATTGAATCTAAAAATTTGCAAAGCAATTTTTCACGTTCAAGACTAGCTTGAACATTAGGTGTTCCTAAGTGAAAATCGGAAAGAAAGTATGTGTTTTTGTGCATCAACTATTCTGGAAACTTAATATCCTTAGCAGGAATTTTAACAACTTTTCCATTTTCAGAAACAATTAAAAATTCATTTTTCAACTTAGCATCTTCCACTACTTTTCTATAAGCTTTTTGTAAGCCTTTTAAAATTTGTTCAGAAAAATCTTTAAATTCTTGATTCATGAATTAGCAATTTTATGAAGTTGATTCCAAAGTTCAAAGTTAATAATATTTTGTTCAATATTTAAAATACCTTCTGCTATTGGATTAGGAATAATGGATGAATTATCATAAATGCTCCATCGGTTGGTAAGAGGCAAATAAAGTGAGATAAAGTTGTGAATTCCCCGTTTGTAGCGCCTTTCAATAACATCAGTAGGAATGTTGTGTCCGCCAGATGCAACTCTTTTCTCCACCCTGCTTTTAGCTAATTCAGAAGAATTTAGCCATAAAAACAGAAGGATGATTTGATAGTTTTTGGATTTTATTTCCTTTATAAATGGAACATAGCTTCTAGTAGCAAGAGTAGTTTCAATTACGAAACTTTTGTTTTGATTTACTAAAAAATCCATTCTTTCTAACATTAATTTTCCTGCTTGAAAAGCAACACTCTCAACATTGAATGGGGAAATTCCTTTTGCTATTAAGTCGGCATTTACAAATTCATCACAATGAAAGATTTCAGGAAGTAAAATTTCAGCTGCTGTAGTTTTACCAGCACCATTACAACCTGCTAAAATGTATAATGTAGGCATTTAAAAAATTAATTTATCGGACACTTATCGTGATAATTAATTAATTCAATTTTTGTTTTTGGAAATTCATAGCCTGCATATTTTGTTCCTATTTCATCTAATGTTGCATTAATTTCGTCAGGATTCATCAATGTTACCAATTTTAATCTATAGTCTTTAATATGTGGTAATCCTTTTAAATAATTGGTGTAATGACGGCGCATTTCAAAAATACCTAGCAATGGTCCTTTCCATTCCAATGAACGTTTTAAATGTTTTTTGCAAACCGAAATTCTTTCTTCCATAGTTGGTGGAGGAAGTAACTCACCTGTTTTTACGTAGTGTTTTATCTCTCTAAAAATCCAAGGATAACCAATTGCAGCTCTGCCAATCATGATGCCATCAACGCCATAACGGTTTTTATACTCTACTGCTTTTTGTGGTGAATCAATATCACCATTACCAAAAATTGGTATTTTAATTCTTGGATTATTTTTCACTTTCCCAATCAACGTCCAATCAGCCGAGCCTTTATACATCTGTGCTCTTGTTCTGCCATGAATCGCCAAAGCTTTGATACCAGCGTCTTGCAAGCGTTCAGCAACTTCCATGATGTTTAAATTACTATCATCCCAGCCCAATCTTGTTTTAACAGTTACAGGTAGTTTAGTTGATTTTACAACAGCTTCTGTTAATCTCACCATTAAATCCACATCTTTCAAAACACCTGCACCTGCACCTTTCAACGCCACTTTTTTTACAGGGCATCCAAAATTGATATCCAACAAATCAGGATTGGTAACATCTACAATTTTTGCAGCCATTGCTAAGCTATCTTCATCACCACCAAAAATTTGTATGCCCACTGGTTTTTCGTAATCAAAAATATCTAACTTTTGTCGGCTCTTTATCGCATCACGAATCAAGCCTTCGCTGCTGATAAATTCAGTGTACATCAAATCAGCGCCATTGTCTTTACATACTGCTCTGAATGGTGGGTCGCTTACATCTTCCATCGGCGCTAAAAGCAACGGGAAGTCAGGTAATTCTATATTTCCTATTTTAATCACTATTATTTATTTTAGTGGTACAATTATTTTCTAATTTCAGCTTGTAACTGGGTTTCAAATTGTTGAATTAATTTACTCATTTGCTTCTCTAATTTATCATCTGTTAAAGTTTTGGTTTCATCTTGAAGCACTAAACTAATTGCATAACTTTTGCGCCCTTCGCCAATTTTTTTATCTCGATAAATATCAAACAAACTAATTTCTTTTAATAATGAACCAGTTTGCTCTTTTGCTATTTTTTCAACCTGAGCATAGGTAATTTCTTCATTTAATAATAAAGCCAAATCACGTTGAACGGCAGGAAACTTAGGTAATTCAGTATATTTAATATTTTTATTAGCCGCCTTTTTTTCAACCATTTCCCAATTTATAAAAGCAAACATTACCTCATTTTTAATATTGAATTGCGTTAAAATATTTTTATTCACAATTCCTGATTCAGCAATTACATGCTTGCCATCTAAATACTTTATACCATATTCAAAAATGTTTGAAGCTTCTATTTCTTCAGTTTTGTATTTTTGAATTCCAAGCATTGCAAATAGCTTTTGAAGCTGGTTTTTCAAAATATAAATATCATTTACTTGTGATGATTGATGCCAACTTTGTGGTGCAAATTTTCCAGTCATCCAAATGCCCAATTGCATTTGCTCATCATAATTAGCGGCTTCAACTTTTGAATATATTTTACCTAATTCAAATAATTTCAGATCCGGATTTTGTCGGTTTTGATTATGAACAATTGCCTCTAACCCACCCATCAAAATATTGTTTCTTAAAATATCCAATTCGGTATTTAAACTATTCAATAAAAAAACTAAATTTTCTTTTTGATCATAATACTTACTTTGCGATAATGAGTTATTCATCATCTCGGCAAAACCATTTGCAGCCAAATAATTGGCTGCTTTATTGCGCAATGCATTTGCCTGAATGCCAGCACGTATAGGTATTATAGCCTGCAAACCTGTAGGAATAGGTAATTTATCTAATCCATATAATCTTAATATTTCTTCAATTAAATCAGCTTCAATTTTTATATCGGTTTTGTGCGAAGGCACTTTAACTGACCATGAATTATTTTTATTATCCGTTAATTCAAATCCTAAATTAATTAAAATTGTTTCAATTGTTTTAGCGGATAATTCAATGCCTAACTTTTCATTTACTCTATTTTGTTTTAATAAAATTTCAATAGGGCTATCATTCAAATTATTTACATCAAAAATTTGAGACCCAATTTCAGCTCCTGAAATTTCGCAAATTAATTGAATGGCATATTTCAAAACTGAATCTACATTTTTTACATCAATTCCTTTTTCAAAATGCAACGCTGCATCCGTTCTTAATTGATGATAAAATGAAGATTTGCGAATTGAAGTACTATCAAATAAGGCACATTCTAAAAAAATTGATGTTGTAGTTTCACTTACTCCTGAATATACACCACCTGATACACCTGCAATACACATTGGTTTTTCAGCATCATAAATCATTAAATCATCCGTAGATAATTTACGTTCTTTATTATCTAATGTAACAAATACTGTTTGGGCATTTGCATTTTTTACAATGATTTTATTGCCTGCAATTTTTGCTGCATCAAAAGCATGAAGTGGCTGCCCTGTAGCATGCAATATATAATTTGTAGCATCCACTACATTATTGATTGGCCTTACTCCTATTGCTTTCAAATTATTTTGCAACCATTCAGGCGATGGTTTAATAGTTACTTGATTTAAAAAAATACCACAGTATCTGCCACACTTTTCTTTATTTTCAATTTCAATATTAAAATCAATATTTTTTGTTGTTTCAAATAAAATATTTTTTGTTGGATTAATAAAACCCATAACAGGCAACGCCTCTGACTGATGTACCGCCAACCAAGCACCTAACTCACGAGCTACGCCTAGGTGTGAAAACGCATCAGAGCGATTAGGCGTTAATCCTATTTCAATAATTTCATCATTATAAATTTGAAAATAAGCAGAGGCAGTTGTTCCTACTTTTGTTTCATTTGGCAAAACCATAATGCCAGCATGACTGTGCCCCAAGCCCAATTCATCTTCAGCACAAATCATTCCTTCACTTTCTTCACCTCTAATTTTTGCCTTTTTCATGGTTATTGATTCGCCATCAGTTGGGTAAAGTGTAGTACCTATTGTTGCTACCAATACTTTTTGGCCAACTGCTACATTAGGTGCGCCGCAAACAATTTTTAAAATATTTTCAGTTCCAATATTTACAGTAGTAAGTTTAAGTTTATCGGCATTAGGATGTGGTATGCAACTTAATACTTCGCCTACTACAACACCTTTCAAGCCACCTTTAAGTGATTCAAATGGTGTAATATCTTCAACCTCTAAACCAACCGAAGTTAAAATAGCAGCAGCTTCTTGAACAGAAATTTGTACGGGTAAATATTTACGCAACCAATTGTATGAAATTTTCATCTAAAAAAATATTGAGCTGCGAAGATAATCTAATACCTATTTACATTTATAAAACAATTAGTGAAACAATTTTTAAATTTTTGCGTTAACTTTACAGCATTAAATTTAACTAATGAAAGCACTAAAAATAGTATCGTTATTGGCATTTGCAATGATTGTATTGGCTTCTTGCTCAGGCACAAAAAGTAGCAGATGCAATGAATGTCCTAAATTTTCAAAAGTAGTTTTATTAGATAAAAATTTTCCGTCATGAAAAATAAATTAAAATTAGTGTTCCTATTTTCAATTTGCAGTATGTTGGTTTTTAATGCTTGCAAATCATCAACGGTTTGGGGTAAAAAAGATGCTGAAACGCCTACCAAATTTAGATCTGACAAGCGTTATATAAGAAAATAGGAATGGGTTATTTGAAATTATTCAATTGTAAATTTTATTAATTTTAAGCATATTAAGTGAAACAATTATCAAAATTAAAAGTGGGTGAGTTTGGTGTAGTAAGTAGATTTACGGATGATACCGTTTCAACAAAATTAATGGAAATGGGATGCTTGCCAGGCGAATTAGTTAGAGTAGTAAAAATTGCACCCTTGGGTGATCCAATGGCAATTGAAGTTTCAGGATATGAACTAAGCTTACGAAAGCTAGAAGCATCATGTGTTTGGGTACATGAAAATCCGGGCCATGAATATATTAGATTAAACTAATTAGTCAAGCCTCAAAAAGTCAATTTCAATGATTTAAAGCGGCATTGTAAAAATTAGCGTTAAGAAAATTTATCAGTTGAGCAAAAAAAAGCAAAATTGTTTGAAGTCAGCCACCAATAAACTTTTAGAAGCAACAAAACTTTATTTGCTGACAAGTTTTTTGCTTTGAGTATAGCATAAATTTTTAGCGAATTTTTACAGAGCCTTGATTTTTTGATTCTTTTTTATCAAAAAAAAAGAATGAAAAAACGCCGAGTTTTTACTGAAATGATAGGATTTTCGGCAGATTTCGTTTTTCTTTTCTTGTCTTGATACAAGAAAAGAAACAAAAGAAAATCAAGCCTCCAAAACAATAATTTGAAAATGCTACGAATCAATTTTTTTTGCAGCGAAATCGTGGTTTCTCTTGAAATGCCTATTGGATTTGAATTACAAGGAACTAAC
>JBEANU010000238.1:0-14666 GCA_041165265.1 Bacteroidota bacterium
TGAAACTGCTATTAAACTATTTATTGATGATTTGGTTAGCCCAACATCATCTCATGATAATTATTTAAATTTTGCTTGGGAGTTTGACTTTGAAAAATCAAAAAGTAGCATAATTAATGCCCAACTATATCATTCTCTATCAATGGTTATAATTGGTTATTCTTTTCCATATTACAATAGAAAAGTTGACAAATTGATTTTAGAATCTTTTCTAATTAGCAAGTCAAATATATTAAATAGGATAACTTTTTATTTACAATACCCAACAATAGAAGAATGTGATAGAATTAAAAGAAAAATAATTTCAATCATAAATTCAATAAAAGGATTTGAAAATTTTATTGGTCTAGAAAAGACGTTTGTCCCAATTTATACTGAAGATCAATTCTACATTCCCAATGAACTACTTCAATAATTTTACTATTAATCTCTACTTTTGTTTCCATGCAAATAAAAATAATCAATCGCTCTACTAATCCATTGCCTGCTTACGAAACCAAAGGCGCAGCAGGGTTAGATATTCGTGCTTTTATTTCTGAAAAAATAGAACTAAAATCGTTGGAACGTAAATTAATTCCTACCGGTTTATTTATTGAGTTGCCTTTAGGATATGAAGTTCAAGTTCGCCCCCGTAGCGGCTTGGCAATAAAACGTGGTTTAACATTAGTAAACACACCTGGTACTATTGATAGTGATTACAGAGGTGAATTATGTGTGCCAATGATTAATCTTTCTACTGAAAATCAAACCATTGAAAACGGGGATAGAATTGCACAAATAGTAATTGCAAAACATGAAACTATTCAATGGAATGAAGTAGAAATTATTTCAGAAACACAACGTGGCGAAGGTGGGTTTGGAAGCAGTGGTGTTAAATAATGCTGATAGATTATTGTATTTTTGCAATACTAATTTTTTTTCATGCCCGATATCATTAATCTTTTACCCGATAACATTGCCAACCAAATTGCTGCAGGTGAGGTGATTCAACGCCCATCATCGGCAGTAAAAGAATTAATGGAAAACAGCATTGATGCTGGCGCCACCAATATTAAATTAATTGTAAAAGATGCTGGCAAACAATTAATTCAGGTAATTGATAATGGCAGTGGCATGAGTGATATGGATGCCCGAATGTGTTTTGAACGCCATGCTACATCTAAAATAAAATCGATTGATGATTTATTTAAAATAACCACTATGGGTTTTAGGGGCGAAGCCATGGCATCTATAGCAGCTGTGGCACAGGTTGAATTAAAAACCCGAAAAGCCGAAGACGAAACAGGTGTATTTATTTTAAACGAAGGCTGCGAAGTAAAAATACAAGAGCCCTGTCAAACACCTGTAGGAACAAGCATTGCGGTAAAAAATTTATTTTTCAATGTACCTGCTCGTCGTCAGTTTTTAAAATCAAATACTACCGAGTTAAAAAATATTATTGATGAATTTCAGCGCATAGCATTAGCTCATCCCAATATTCATTTCAGTTTAAATAATAATGGTACTGAAGTTTTTAATTTGCCACAAGGCAATTTAAAACAGCGCATTGTAGCCCTGTTTGGCAATGCTTACAAAGAAAAATTAGTAACCGTACATGAAGAAACCTCCGTTTGTAATATCACCGGATTTGTAGGAACACCTGATTCAGCAAAGAAAAGCCGAGGAGAGCAATTCTTTTTTGTAAACAAACGATTTATCAAAAGCAGTTATTTAAATCATGCCGTTAATATTAATTATGCTCAATTATTGCAGCAAGATTCATTTCCATTATACGTTTTGTTTATTGATGTTGACCCTTCAAGAATCGATATCAATGTGCATCCAACCAAGCAGGAAATAAAATTTGATGATGAAAAAATAGTGTACAGCTTTTTGAATTCAGCAGTTAAAAAATCATTAGCACAATTTAGCATTACACCTTCGTTAGATTTTAATCAAGATACAGCTTTTACAAGATTAGAAGGCTATAACCGAGGCGCTTATAAAACCAGTGATAATACGATTGTAAGTTTTGATACCAATTCACATAGTTTTAAACCTAGCATTTCAAAGCATGAACAACAACACAATACTGATAATTTGAATAATTGGGAAAGCCTTTATCAAAATTTAAAACAAACCAATGCCGATGAGGAATCGGCCGAACAAACCTTTGTTTCTAAATTTTCAACATCCAACACAAATAGTTCAGCACAGCTTGAATTAACCGATACACCTCAGTTTGCTGAACAATTAATGATTCAATTGCATCAACGATATATTCTTACACCCGTTAAAAGTGGATTTTTGTTGATTGATCAACAAGCGGCGCATGAACGTATATTGTATGAAAAATTTCAATCGTATATCAATCAACAACAAAAGGCAACACAGCATCAATTGTTTCCTATCAAAATAGAATTGAGCCGACAAGATTCTGTATTATTAAAAGAAATATTACCTGATGTAAATTTATTGGGTTTTGATATTCAGGAGTTTGGTGCCGATACTTTTATTGTACATGGAGTGCCTGCTGAAATGAAAAATAATTGGAATGAAAAACAAGCTGTTCAATACCTATTAAATCAGTTGAAAGAAAATTTAGAGCTGAAATTAAATCAACGAGATAGCATAGCAAAAGCAATGGCAAGGCAATCGTCTATTAAATGGGGTACATCACTCACCAATAAAGATATGAAACTAATTGTTGATGAATTATTTGCTTGTGAAAAACCTTTTGCATCACCAAATGGTAAGCTTACATTCATCATTCAAAAGTTAGATGATATTGAGAAATTATTTGAAAAGAAGTGATTAAACTTAAATGAAAAAAGTTGGTCAATCATTTCTATATTTTAACTTTACTAAAAATAAAAAATTATTACTGTATGAAAAAGTCATTTCTATTTTTTGCAACCATGCTTTTATGTAGCGTAACTTTATTTGCTCAAAAACATGCTACTGATGATTCCCAAGTTGAAGATGAACAGATAACATATCGCAAATATCGTAAGCCTGTTTCAAAATTAATTTACCCCAATAAAATATTTTGCTTTTATCCGTTAGCAGGTATTGCTAGCAATTTTAAAGTAGGGTTAGAGCGCCGTTTATCAGATGTTACATCAATCAAAACAAATGTGCGAATAGGTTTTAATGATGAAAGTACTTTTTATAAATATGATAAGTACAACAATTATTACACTACTAATTATAGTGCCTATAACCAAGGTGTAACTAATTTGTTCAATGCCATGTTAGAGTTTCAATATCGATATTATTTTGCTGACAAAGCGCCGCAAGGCTTTTATGGTGGTTTTTATGGCTATTATAAAATGGCCACTTTTAATTCAAAATATTCAGTTACAACAGCGGTATATAATAACACCTATCCTTATAACACTACTTACAATACAAGCAATGGCTCTGAATCATTACTGATTCATGGTGGTGGAGCTGGTATTTTAGTAGGAAATCAATTTATTACTAGTTCAAAAATTGCATTTGATTTTTATATGGGAAGCGGTATGTTTTTTACCTCACCTAATGGTAAATACTTCAAAGGCTTAAACGGTGTTGCTGATAGATATTTTAATGGAATTGGCTTTATATTAGGTGCCAATATCGGATTAGGGTTGGGTAAGTAATACCAAATTGTATTCATTAATGGTAAAGCGTAACTAATTTTTTAGTTGCGCTTTTTTTATTGAATTCCCAAAATTTCGTCCACAATTTTTCTATCGTTACTTAATCTTGGTACTTTATGCTGCCCACCAAGTTTGCCCTTTTGTTTCAACCAATTATAAAATGTGTTGGGCTGCAAGCTATGAATAACAGGCATTTGCAGGGCAATATCTTTTTGGCGCTTAGCTTCGTAATCTGAATTTATTTTTTGTAAATGTGCATCTAAAATAATGGTGAATTGTTTCAAATCATTGGGTTCATTTTCAAATTCAATCAACCATTCATGTCCGCCTTTATGTTCATTGGTTAAAAAAATTGGTGCTGCTGTGTAATCTTTTATCACAGCGTTAGTTTGGCTACAAGCCATAGCCAAAGCCTCATCAGCATTGTGTATCATCAACTCTTCACCAAAGGCATTGATGTAATTTTTTGTTCGGCCAGCTACTTTTATTTTAAATGGAAATGTTGAGGTAAATGTAATTGTATCACCAATTTTATATCGCCACAAGCCGCCATTGGTGCTGATGACAAGCGCATATACTTTTCCAACTTTCACTTCATCTAATTGTAATGTGGTTGGCTTTTCATCATCCATATTTTCTGCTGGAATAAATTCGTAAAAAATTCCGTAATCTAACATCAACAACATATCATCTGCATCAGGTTCTAACTGAATTCCAAAAAATCCTTCTGAAGCATTATACGTTTGATAATAATTCATCTGACTGCCCTGAATCAATTGCTGGAACTGACTTTTGTAAGGTGTGAAACTGACACCACCATGAATATATAATTCCAAATTTGGAAAAACCTCTAACAAATTTTTCTTACCAGTTTGTTCTAAAATACGTTGAATTAAAACCAATGTCCAAGTAGGTACGCCAGCAATATGTGTTAAATCTTCTTGCAACACCGTTTCAATCATGCGTTCAATTTTCTTCTCCCAATCATTCATCAATGCTACATTAATATCTGGCGTTTGAATCACAGAGCCCAACCACGGCATATTCTGAATCAAAACAGCAGATAAATCACCAAAACTTGCATTAGCATTCAATGGATTCATTTGATGTGAACCGCCCATCACCAAGCCTTTTCCGTTAAAAATTTTTGTATCAGGATGATTGTTGCAATAAATTGTGAGTACATCTTTGCCACCTTTGTAATGACAGTCATCCATTGATTCTTGCGAAATAGGAATGAACTTACTTTTATCACTTGTGGTGCCGCTTGATTTTGCAAACCAAATAATATCGCTATGCCATAATAGATTTTGTTCGCCTTGCATCGTTCGCTGTATATAGGGTTTCAGCGATTCGTAATCTTGCAACGGTACATTTTTTTTGAAATCGGCAATTGATTCAATTTCATCATAACCAAATTTTTCACCCCATTCAGTTGTTGAAGCTAATGAAATTAAATTGCCTAATACTTGCTCTTGGCATTCCAATGGTTCATCCATAAAGCGTTGAATTTGTTCAATTCTGCTTTTGAAAAACCAAGATACTATGGAGTTGAAGAATGACATTTGAATACGGATTTTTGTAAAAAAATTATTCTAAAATTAGGAGCTTATAATGTGTAGGGTTTGTTAAAAAATTGTTTGTTAAACCACAATTCAAATGCAGGGTCAACAAACTCAAACACACCATTCACTTCATGTATCACATCATTGTTGATGAGTTGCGTTTTGTTTTTACTTACATTTCGTGGTGTGCCTAATGAATAACGCTGCATTACTGCATTGCTTGTAAATTGTGTTTCTGACTTTACAACGGCTTTTAATAAATTGAGTTGCGTATTACTGATACTTTCAATCTCTTTTTGATAAAGCGGTGAATTGGCATTTATCAATTCTTTCAGCGCAGCATTTACTTCCAGCATCGTGGCTTTTTTTTTGTTAAACTCCAAATATAATGCGATAATTGTTGCACATACCACGAGTGATTTTTCATAACCAATGGAATTGTATTAGCCGTTTTTTCATATATCGTTTTTCCAGTGGTCACAAAACTTTTGATGATAAATGAAATCCATTTTTTGGTTTCAATTTTTGACAATAACATAATCTCACCAAAACGATAAAATGGTTTGGATGGATTATTGAAAGTATCAGTCATCATGTGTCTTTTGCTACCATACAAGCAATACGTTACATGCTTTTGCGTTGCCAATTAGCGCTTAATTTTTTTTCAAAATTCAAGTATCCATTAAATGTAGCTAAATTCTGAAATTCATCTAAGCAAATAATAAATTTTACACCTTTTTTTTGGCAATCGTTTCAGGCAAGTTTAAAATTTCATCACTATTTTTTTTCAGTTAATGCCAATCAAAACTCAAACTAAAATCTGTAGTAAGGTCAATCCCTAAACTTAATTTTGGAATTAATTTTTTAAAAAAATCTTTACCACTACTCATCCAATCTTGCCATTTGGTAGATGATGCTTTAATTACTTCACGAGCAAATGTTTCTAGAAAATCTTGTTCGCTGCTTACTGCAAATAGGTCAATGACAACAGTTTTAGCCTTTTTATCTTTTTTATTGATGTCAGCAATTACTTTTTCAACCAGTGAAGATTTTCCACATCGCCTTGGTGAGATGATAGTGGTATTGATGCCACTCAACAAATTGCTTTGCAATTTTATAGCTTCCAACTCACGATTGGTAAATGATTGAATGCTTACAGTTGTACCATAAATAAATGGAGAATCTTTCATGATTTATTTTTACTGTTTGGTATTATACTCAAAGGTATAAAATAAAAACAAAAATCTATATCTACGTTTTTAAAATTCAGCACTCTTCTTAAAACGTGAAAAAAGAATATCATCTTTAAATAATTTCTGCCTTATTTAACGATGAAAACATTAGGATGCAAAAAAATAATTTCTTTATCAATTAAATTTTTTCAATAACGCATCATTTCATTAGAACTTCAAATTTCATATTGGGATTTTTATTTCAAAATTGAAACCGATTTTAGTATAAACTAAATTTATAATTGTGCAACAATTTTCAATATAGTGCTTTTCATTTTCTCCCAACTAATATTTTCAAACATGATTGGCATTTCTTCGTTTTCAGCTTCTTCAAAATAGGTTAAACTTTTAATAACCATAAATTCTGAACCATCAACATATTTATTGTTGTAAAATGAAATCATTTCTTTTAATGAATATTTTTTCAGTAAAAAAAATAAATCAATAAAGTCTTTTCGGCTGCCTCTGCCAGCAATTGCATTGAGTTTCATGGCTGCAACATCTTTATCTGAAACCATTCTCACTCCATTAATCACAGTTAATTTGTCGAGCAATGGATATTTATAAGTAACAAAATCAACTTTTATTTCATCAACGGAAAAAATAATAATGTTTTTGCTTTTTTTAATTACAGTTATTTTTCCAAAATTCGATAACTCATTCACAAATTCTATTTCATCAATTTCGGCATTGCCAAACATATCAATATCAACTGAAACTCTATGCCCTATTTGTAATGCCAAAGAAGTTCCGCCCACTAAATTAAAATGCTCAAAAACATTTGAAATCATTATTTTATTTAATAATGCCAATAGTTTGGGTTGGATTGTTTGTGTTTGTAACATCTAAATTTTGATTTTTCAGTTTGAAATAAATGCGACAAAAATGCAAGTGTAACATCATCCAATGTTCGAAATTCGAGTGAAGTTTCTTTAATAATCTCTAATCCGTAAACGCTTTTGATGATATTCCAATCTTTGATTTGACCAAATTCAACTACTTTATAAATGATTTGGCTTTTCGATTTTTCAAATTCTAAAGCATTCACATCCACATCCCAAAAAAGATAAGGTGATAACTGCGATATAGAATAAGTGGTTTCCATTTGTTGTTATTTTTTAAAACTCTGCACTCTTCGGAAATCTAGGAAAAGGAATCACATCTCTGATATTTCCCATGCCCGTAACAAATAATACTAATCGTTCAAAGCCAAGCCCAAAGCCAGCATGAGGGCAAGTTCCAAATCTTCTTGTATCTAAATACCAATACATTTCATCTTTTGGTATGTGCATTTCATCCATCCGTTTTTCTAACATTTCTAATCGTTCTTCACGTTGGCTACCACCAACAATTTCACCAATACCAGGGAATAAAATATCCATTGCTCTCACCGTTTTTCCATCTTCATTTTGGCGCATGTAAAATGCTTTAATGTCTTTTGGATAATCAGTTAAAATCACTGGTTTTTTGAAATGCTTTTCTACCAAATATCTTTCATGTTCGCTTTGTAAATCAACGCCCCAACCTTCAATTAAATATTGAAATTTCTTTTTCTTGTTGTGGTTTGAATCTTTTAAAATATCAATTGCTTCAGTATACGTTAATCTTACAAAATCATTTTCAACACAAAAATTTAAACGCTGCAAAAGCCCTAATTCACTGCGTTCTGCTGTTGGTTTTTGATTCTCTTCCTCAGCCAATCTTTGATTTAAAAATTCTAAATCATCTGCATTTTTGGTGAGCGCTTGTTGAATACAAAATTTTAATAAGCCTTCTGCCAAATCCATATTATCATTCAAATCATTAAAAGCCACTTCGGGTTCAATCATCCAAAATTCAGCTAAGTGACGAGTTGTGTTTGAATTTTCTGCTCGGAAAGTAGGACCAAAAGTATACACTTCACTTAATGCCATTGCGCCTAATTCTGCCTCCAACTGCCCACTCACAGTGAGGTTGGTGGCTCTACCAAAAAAATCGTCTTTGTAATTTATTGAACCATCTTCATTTTGGGGCGGATTGATTTTATCTAAAACCGAAACCGAAAACATTTGCCCTGCACCTTCGGCATCGCTTGCAGTGATGATTGGTGTATGCAAATACACAAATCCTTGTTGCTGAAAATATTCGTGAATAGCATAAGCCAACGTATTTCTAACTCGATTCACCGCCCCGAAAGTGTTGGTACGAAAGCGCAAATGAGCAATCTCTCTCAAAAATTCTAACGAATGTTTTTTAGGTTGCAAAGGATATTTTTCAGCATCGCTATCACCTAAAATTTCAATTGAAGAAACTTTCATTTCATACTTCTGCCCTTTGCCTTGCGAAGGAATAATTTCACCTGTTAAACTCAAAGCTGCACCAGTTGTGATTCTTTTCAAAGTTGCTTCATCTGTATTTTGAAAATCAACTACGCATTGCAAATTATTGTTGGTGCTGCCATCATTCATGGCAATAAATTGATTGTTACGAAAAGTACGCACCCAGCCTTTTACAGTGGTTTGGTAGTTTGATTTATCAGAAGATATAATGTTGTTGATTTTTGTTCGTTTGCTCATTTTCTAAATATAATTATTAATTATTGGCGAAGATAAAATAAAAAAGCCTGCTTCAAAATCTTACATTTTAAAGCAGGCTTTTTTTATCTATTTTTTTAATGCTTTACTACAAAGTGTTGGTTTATTATTTTATTGTTTTGATTGATTTGAATAAAATAATTACCGTTTGATAGGTTTGATACAGGTATTTTAGTATTTCCAATGCCTTTGCCCATTTGCTGTTGTTCACCAAGTATATTGAAGATAACAAAGGTATAAGGTTCATTATTTGATGTGGCTATTTGTAATTCAGATGCTGTTGGATTTGGAAAAATATTAAACCTTGAATTATTAACAGAAGCAATACCATTGATGGTTTTGCGGTATTTGTAATTATAAGTAACATCGGTGATGGTGGTGCTATCTTTTGTTGTATTAATGGTCATGATTTGGCCAATTGAATCAACATTTTGAACCCATATATATTCATAAGATGTATCATAACTTGGCGCTGGCGATGGGCCAATAATAGCAGGAAGATAAATTGAATCGTAAGAAGTTATTTTTGTTTTAATGCGTAAAACATTTGTAAATGTATCCATTGGAGTAATAATTGTGCCCCAACCATCAGCAATGCTATTTCTAGTTTCAGTACGATAAATACCAGCATGAAAAATAAGAGCAATAGTTTTATCGGCAGTAAATACAGCCGATGATACTGATGTATTGCCCATTGTAAAAGGGGTAGGAATTATCAACTGACCAGGAGCATTATAATGACCGTCACCGCTTACTAAACCTGCTGAATAAGAGTATAAACCATCAGCATATAATCCGTTTGCGTTGGTATGCATATAGGTATAAATTGAATCAGCAGCTGAATTGGATGCTAAATTGGAAGTGCCAAAAAGATTGTCATATGGTGTAGTTGAGGCTGCCACAAAACTCATATGTGTTGTATCAAATGGGGTGATTAGGGCACTACAATTCCAATTAAAATTAGCGCCACCTAATAGCATATTTGCAAGTAATGGGTACGATACTGCATCAGCCGATATGGTATGATAGGTTATGCCAGCTTTGGGTAATGCTGATGTGGTGATAGTTGGTTGTGCATCAGCACTAAATAAACTTACAGCTACAAATAATAAAGTAAAGATTTTTTTCATGAATATTTTTTTGCAAAAGTACGCTTTCAAAATAAAAAGCTAAAAAATATTTGTTAAAGTTATAAATAGGTATATCTTTGCCCTCCATTTTAAAAGCGATATAAAATAAATTATCATGAAACTTACATTTCAACCCCACAGCAAAAAAAGAAAAAAGAAACACGGATTTCGTGAACGTATGTCAACTGCTGATGGTCGTAGAGTTTTAGCAGCTCGAAGAAGAAAGGGTCGTAAAAAATTGACTGTTTCTGACGAAACTAGCTTGAAGTAATTCTTCAAAATAAATTAATATTTTAAGTACCTGATGTTGAGTTTGTTATTCAACATCAGGTTTTTTATTTTATGCCAATTAATCTATCAGCCCATACTTTTACAAAACATGAAAAACTTTGCAGCATCAAGCAATTAGATGCTTTATTTGAGGCTGGTAAAGGATTTTTTCAAACACCATTTCGGTTTGTATATCTTCAAACCGAACAACCACAGCCATTTCCAATTAAAGTTGTAATTTCAGTATCAAAGCGTAATTTTAAAAAAGCTGTAGATAGAAATAGAATAAAGCGCCTAATTCGTGAAAATTATCGAATGCTAAAGCCTGATTTGTACGAACACCTGCAAGCCAAAAACAAAAATTATTTATTAGCTATTATGTTTACAGGCAAACAATTGCCTGAATTTATAGATGTTAAAAATGGACTGGATATCGGTTTTAAAAAATTGATTCAAATGATTTAATCAATTATATTTACTTTAGCCATATTATGAAACAACGCATTATTTGGGGTAGCCTTTTCGGTATTGTACTTATTTCGGTTTTTTTATCCAATATTTCTTATTTATTTATTGCTGCAATCACAGCCATGGCTATGCTTGGGTTACAGGAGTATTTTAATATGGTATGTTTGAAAAATGAAAAATTTAATCAATCAAAAGCTTTTTATAATTCATTTGGGATAACTACAGGTGTAGCCGTTGTACTAATTTTTCAACTAATAGCATTTCATAAAGTGGTGCCTCAGTTTGGTTGGATAGCAGTAGGATTATTTTGGATTGTATTTTTATTTGAGTTGTTCAATCAAAAGGACAATCAGTCTTTTCAAAATTTAGGAATTTATTTTTTAGGAATTTTCTATGTGATATTACCCTTGGCATTAAGTTCGTTTTTGGCTTTTGATAATGGTAAATACTATGCTTGGCGTATTTTTGGTGTTTTTATATTAATCTGGACAAGTGATTCCATGCAATATTTTAGTGGTAAAGCATTGGGTAAACACAAATTATATGAACGTATATCACCTAATAAAACTTGGGAAGGCACAATAGGTGGATTATTTTTTACAATTGTAGCAGGGTATATTTTATCCATTTTCCGAACTGATTTCACAACAGCACAATGGATGATTATTGCAGCATTAGTTTCCATATTTGGTAGTATGGGCGATTTGGTTGAAAGCATGATAAAACGTGAAGTGGGAGTAAAAGATAGTGGTAATTTTTTACCCGGCCATGGTGGTGTTTTAGATAGATTTGATTCGTTTGTTTTTGTGCTACCTTTTATTGTGGTTTATTGGATGATCATTCATTAGATTTTATTAATTCAACATCATGAAACAAAACATTTTACTACTATTTTCGTTTATTTTTTGCGGTTTGATAACGGATACATCTTGCCATAAAGAAGGTGCAGGTATAAGTGCTATTAGCAAACATAATTCAACCAATAGCCATAACAATGGCGCTAACTGTAACACTTGTCATGTAAAAAATGGTAAAGGTTCAGGTGCAGGTTGGTTTGTGGTTTCAGGCAGTGTGTATCAGCCTGACCAAATAACTATAAATCAGAATCCTACTATCCATTTATTCACAAAACCTAACGGCGCTGGTGTTGAAATTGCAAAAATTGAAGGCGATGCTTTAGGTAATTTTTATACTACAGATGCTATAGATTTTAGTGGCGGCCTATATCCAGCTATTGAAAGTGCAAACGGAGGAATTCAGTATATGAACCAAGTAACCCGAACGGGGGCTTGCAATGGCTGCCATGGCGCATCAACTACAGGTAAATTATTTTGCAATTAATACTATCATCAGTTGTATTACATTTGCAACTTATTAATTTATTATCATGAAAGTTACTGATTATATTACTAATGCTAATTCAAAAACATTAGTATCATTTGAAATATTACCACCCTTAAAAGGAAAAAGTTTTCAATCTATTTGCGATGTATTAGATCCTTTGATGGATTTTAAACCACCATTTATAAATGTAACTTACCATCGTTCTGAAACCAAATTTAAAAAAATGGCAGATGGCAGATTTGATAAAGTAGCCATCAGAAAACGCCCTGGAACGGTAGGCATTTGTGCTGCTATTATGAACAAATATGGCGTAGATGCTGTACCACATTTAATTTGTGGTGGTTTTACTATTGAAGAAACCGAAGATGCATTAATTGATTTAGATTTTTTAGGCATTCAAAATATACTTTGTTTAAGAGGTGATGCACCACATGGCGAAACACAATTCACCCCAGAAATTGGTGGCCATCATCATGCCATTGATTTATTGAAACAAGCTGAACGAATGAATAATGGTATTTATTTAGATGATGATTTAAAAAATCCGGTAAAAACAAATTTTAGCTTGGGTGTTGCTGGCTATCCTGAAAAACATGCTGAAGCTCCTAATATGACAGCTGATTTAAAACAGCTAAAAGCTAAGGTAGATGCTGGAGCACAGTTTATTGTAACACAAATGTTTTTTGATAATAAAAAATACTTTGATTTTGTAGATGCTTGCCGTAAAATGGAAATTAATGTACCCATTATACCTGGCTTAAAACCACTTACTACCTTTAAACAACTAACAGTATTGCCACGTACATTTAATGTAAACTTGCCTGATGATTTAGTAAATGAAATAATGATGGCAAAAGGCGTAGATGAAAAAATATTTGAAATTGGGGTTGAATGGTGCGTACAACAATCAAAAGAACTAAAAAAAGCAGGCGCCCCTGTTTTACATTATTATACCATGAGTAATATAAAAGCCATTAAAACAATTGCGCAGCAAGTATTTTAATTTGTAAGTTATTGTTTCATTTAATCAATCAATTTATCATTACTAAATAATATTGATTACCCATTTTATTCATGAATATATTTAACGAAGTTTTAAATAATTATATTGACCAACACAGTTCGCCATTATCATCTGTATTGCAAAATTTATATCGTGATACACATCTGCGAACGCTTTCGCCTATGATGGTTTCAGGGCATCAACAAGGTATTTTATTACAGATGCTAAGCCAGATGATAAAGCCCGAAAAAATTTTAGAGATTGGAACTTTTACAGGATTTTCAACTATTTGTTGGGCAGAAGGATTGGCTAAAAATGGAACAATTGATACTATTGAATTAAATGATGAATATAGTTGGTTTCACCAAAAATATTTTACCGAAAGTGGTTTTGCTGAAAAAATAAAAGCCCATTATGGCAATGCATTGGAAATTATTCCGCAACTAAATTCAGATTACGACGTAGTATTTATAGATGCTGATAAACCAGCTTATTCCACTTATTTTGATTTGGCAATTGATAAAGTAAAAAGTGGTGGTTGGATAATTGCAGATAATGTTTTGTGGAAAGGAAAAGTATTAGAAAATACAATGGATAAAACCACACAAATAATTGATGCGTTCAATAAAAAAGTCAGCCATGATAATCGTGTTGAAAGTTTGATTCTATCAGTAAGAGATGGATTAAACATCATGCGCAAAAAATAATTACTTTTGAAAAACCGTTTAACAACATAAAATTTTAACCACATAGGCACATAGGGATTGCATTATTGAATTTTGATTGCACTTTTAAACAAAGTTTTCTGTGAGCAACTATTTTGAAATTTTATTAATTGAAGAATTGTATAGATGCTTTGCCTTTACATAGAATGAAAGCGATTTTAGTAAAATAAGACTACTCTAAATCTATTAAATCTATGTGGTAATATATTAAAAAATAAATCGAATATGATAGTGAAAAAAATAATTGTTGCAGCTTTATTAACTAGTTTAAGCTTTGTATCAATGGCTCAATCAAAAGAACAAATTGAAAGCTATGTAGAAACTCATAAAGCTTTTGCCATTTCTGAAATGATGCGAACTGGCGTACCAGCAAGCGTTACATTGGCACAAGGTATTTTAGAAACTGCGGCTGGTACTAGCCCATTATACTTACGTTCCAATAATAATTTTGGAATAAAATGCAAAAGCAATTGGACAGGAAAATTCACTTACCATGATGACGATGCAAAAGGCGAATGTTTTAGGGTTTATGATAATGATTCACTTTCATACGTTGACCATAGCAACTTTTTAAAAACAGCATCACGGTATAATTTTTTGTTCGAATTAGATAAAACAGATTATAAAGGTTGGGCAATTGGCTTACGCAAAGCTGGTTATGCTACCAATCCATCCTATGCTTCAATTGTTATCAAACATATTGAAGAACATAACTTGCAGCAATATGATTTGA
>JBEANU010000239.1:0-3951 GCA_041165265.1 Bacteroidota bacterium
CCAATTATTAGTGTGAAATAAAGTTACAGTAGTTTTAAGCTCAATAGTTGTTATATTTTGCGCTTTAATAACTTGTTCTACTTTCATAATTATTTAAAATATTTTATATTGTTGTTATCTGCCCAATACAATTCTTCTTCAATAAAAAAAACAACCCATACTAGGTAGCTGCGTTTTAAAAAAATAGATATTAAATGATACCGATAGGGTACATGAATTGGTGCAATATAATGGAACAAATATCTACTACATCAGCATAATACCAAATTGACTGGATTAAAAAATTATTCGCTTTGGTATTAATAAAAAAAAGAAATGTGGCACAAATATATTGAATATTTGTAACTAAAAAAAAAGCACCTATTAAAAAATAGATGCTTTAATTATTGATATAATAAAAGAAAAAGCGTTGAACCTATATCAAAGTAATTTACCCAAAAAATGCTTTGGTATTACTTTGCCTGAACTAGTTCAAGATTTGTAGTAATCGTAACTTCTTCACTCACAATAGCTCCTGGAGTAGATTCACCTACACCAAAATCTTTACGATTAATGGTACTAGTAATTTTAAACCCTGCTTTTTGATTGCCCCATGGATCTTTAGCTAAGCCATTAAATTTAACATCAAAAGTTACAGTTTTAGTAACACCATGCATTGTTAATTCACCTGTTAATTTATAATTATTACCTGTTGTTTTTTTCATTGTAGCACCTTTAAAAGCAATACTTCCAAATTTTGCTACATCAAAAAAATCAGCTGTTTTTAAATGACCATCACGTTTTTCATCATCGGTATTTACGGTATTAACATCAATTGTAAAATTGATAGTAGCACCTTCAAAATTAGTAGGAGATGTTGTTGAAACAGTTGAATTAAAAGTTTTGAAAGAACCTTCAACTGTGCTAATCACTAAATGTTCCACTGCAAATTTTACAGATGAATGCGACTTATCTAAATTCCAATTAGTGGTTTGTGCTTGTGCTACAAACATAGCAACGGCGGCGGCTGTAGTTAAAATTAATTTTTTCATTGTATTGGTTTATTTTTATTTGTTTTGAAATGATTTTACAAATATAGTTGTACATACAACTAATATCCAAATAAAATTCAATATTTTTTTTAAACAAAAAGTAAAATGTTTTTAATGTAGCTTTGCCGCCCCAAATTTTTTTACAAAAATGACTGATACAAAAATTAATTCCATACTAATCTCAGTATTTGATAAAGCTGGATTAGAGCCAATTTTAGAACAATTACATCGCTTACAAATAAAAATATATTCAACTGGTGGTACTTTTGAATTCATACAAAGCAAAGGATTTGAGGCCATTGAAGTAGAAACCATTACAGGTTATCCATCCATTTTTGGTGGCAGAGTAAAAACATTACATCCTGCCATTTTTGGTGGAATTTTATCACGAAGAAATAATGCGCAAGACAAAGATGAGTTAGAAAAATTTGCCATACCCACTATCGATTGCGTAATGGTTGATTTATATCCGTTTGAAAAAACAGTTGCATCAGGTGCTGATGAAGATAGCATCATTGAAAAAATTGATATTGGTGGTATTTCATTAATCAGAGGTGCTGCTAAAAATTTTAATGATGTAGTGATTATTCCGTCACAAAAGCATTATTCAGCGCTAGAAAATATTTTATTAAAAAATGATGGTGTTAGTTCATTAGAAACCCGTAAGCAATTAGCCAAAGAAGCTTTTGGCGTTACCTCACATTATGATACCGCCATCCACAATTGGTTTAACCCAGGTGAAGTATTGCGCTATGGCGAAAACCCTCATCAAAAAGGAATTTTTCAAGGCAATTTAAATGAATTATTTGAGCAATTAAATGGAAAAGAAATTAGCTACAATAATTTGTTAGATATTGATGCTGCTATGGGCTTAATTGTTGAATTCAGCAAACCAACTGTGGCTATTTTAAAACATAACAATGCTTGCGGTTGTGCTTCATCCAATGATATTTGTTCAGCATGGATTAAGGCTTTAGCAGGCGACCCTGTAGCTGCTTTTGGTGGCGTAGTAATTAGCAATGGTACTATTGATGTAAAAGCTGCTGAAGAAATAAATAAAATCTTTATCGAAGTAATTATTGCTCCAAGATACGATGATGCTGCCTTACAAATTTTAAAAGAAAAAAAGAATAGAATTATTTTGGTTCAAAAGAATTTGTATGTGCCTCAAGCAGTACAAAGCCGAACTATTTTAAACGGACATTTAGTGCAAGATTATAACAGCCGAACTATTACTGAAGCTGACTTTACTTATTGCACCAATTTAAAGCCAAACGAAAATGAAATCAATGATTTATTGTTTGCCAATATCATCAACAAACATTTAAAATCAAATGCGATTACTTTGGCAAAAAACGAACAATTGATTGGCAGTGGCTGCGGACAAACTAGCCGAATTGATGCTTTAAAAGGTGCTATTGAAAAAGCTAAAAATTTTGGTTTTGATTTGAATGGTTCAGTAATGGCAAGTGATGCATTTTTTCCATTCCCTGATTGTGTTGAAGTAGCTCATAATGCTGGTATTACGGCGGTTATTCAACCAGGTGGTTCAATTAAAGATAAAGATAGTGTTGGCTATTGTAATGAAAATAATGTTGCCATGGTGATGACAGGTATCCGACATTTTAAACATTAAAAAATAATTTTTGCAAATAGTAACAAATGTTATATTTGTAAAAGTTTTTCATAGGAGTTTACAAGGGTTTAAAGCCATCAGAGTTATGGGAGTTCTCTGGTGGCTTCCTTGTTTTTAAAGGTTTCAGTTTTTCAAACAATCAGCATAAACTTTCAATACTCTATCTCTAGCAAACTTATGGTCAACAATTGGTTTAGGATAATGAAATGAATTTAATTCGGGCAACCATTTATTAATGTATTTTAAATCTTTATCAAATCTTTCGGTTTGCAATGCAGGATTAAATACCCTAAAATAAGGAGCAGCATCCACACCGCAACCAGCAGCCCATTGCCAACCGCCATTATTACTACTCAGTTCAAAATCTAATAATTTTTTGGCAAAATAGGCTTCGCCCCAACGCCAATCAATTAGCAAATGTTTGGTTAAAAAACTAGCCACAATCATTCGTACTCTGTTATGCATAAAGCCAGTTTCGTTCAATTCTTTCATGCCTGCATCTACAATTGGGTAGCCTGTTTTGCCATTGCACCATGCATCAAATTCAGCTTCGCTATTTCGCCATTTAATATGGTTATATGCTGGCTTAAAACATGAATTGGCTACATACGGAAAATGCCACAAAATCATCATATAAAACTCTCTCCAAATTAATTCATTCCAATATTTTTCATTAGTAGTTTTTGCATATCGCATTAATTCACGAATACTTATTGTGCCAAAGCGCAAATGCAAACTAAGCTTTGAAATACCTTCTATTGCAGGAAAATCTCTTGTATTATGATAGTTTGATATTATTTTTTGAGGAAAAATTGATGATGGAAATGTGAATAGTTGAAATGAAAAATTCATCTCTTTTTCGCTAATTAGTTCCCCAAAATTTAGGGTAGCAAAATTTGAAAAATACTTTTCGGTTGGGTATGATTTTAAATGAAAATCGGCAAGCGTTGCTTTCCACTTTTTGCTGTATGGTGTGAATACAGTATAAGGTGTTCCATCATCTTTTAGCACTTCATTTTTTTCAAAAATTACTTGGTCTTTACAGGTTTGAAATGAAATATTATGGGTAGATAAAAGCGATTTTATTTCCTCATCTCGTTTAGCTGCATAAGGTTCGTAATCATGATTGGTAAATACTTTTTCAATATTAAATTCAGAGATTAATTTGCCAAAAACTTGTTGCGGAGTATCATAAAATATTTTTATATCTGAGTTTATTTTTTGTAAATCAGATTTCATTTGTTGAATAGTTTGATAAATAAATTGAACTCGTTTATCGCTTCT
>JBEANU010000240.1:0-4501 GCA_041165265.1 Bacteroidota bacterium
TAATACCTGGGTTATGACAGATAAGGAGTACAGTGTTAATGCTGCTTTCACAATGTTCAATGCATTTTATTATTTGTGAAGTTGGCGCATGATACAATGCTGATTGCCAATTTATTTTTGATTCATCAAACTGAATACTTTTACTTAAAATATTTGCTGTTTGTGTTGTTCGGTGTGCATTGCTTGAAATTATTGAATCAATTAATAGGGCTTTATCACTTAGTTTTTTACTCATTATTAAAGCTTCTAATTCACCATTTTTAGTTAATGGTCTATCAAAATCATTTCCTGAAAAGCTGAATGATGATTCAGCATGACGCATAATAATTAAAGTTTTCATGATTCAATTGTTGAATTTAAAATTGCATAATCTTGCATGGCTGCAATAATTACTTGATGGGCCTCAGCCTTATTGTACACTGCATCAATTGTAACTATTGGGGTTTCGTAAGGTAAATTTTTATAGGTTAAAAAATAGTGTTTTAGTTTATTGATGATGGCAGCTGGCACATCTTCAATATCATTCCAACTACTATAAATTTCATCATTTTTTAGCACTGCAATTATTTTATCATCGGCTTCATTTTTATCAATCATTTTAAAACCACCAATCGGAATGGCTTCTAATAAAATAGCACCACTACTAATTTCGGTTGATGATAATACACAAATATCTAAAGGGTCTTTATCGCCGTCAATAACTGAGTGATGACCATTTTTTAAGGCTAAATTTTTAATATTTTCTTTACAATATGTTTGCGGAATAAAGCCATATAAACTTGGGGCAACATTGCTAAACCGTTGCTGCCTATCCACTTTCAGCCATCCACTGGCTTTATCCACTTCATATTTTATAGTATCTGATGGCACTATTTCAATAAATGCTTGTATTATAAAAGGCGCATTGCTGCCGGCATTAATGCCATGCCAAGGGTGTGCAGTGTGTTTATTAAATGGCATAAAATAAGTTTAGATAATGATTGATGAATTTAAAAACTGAAAATTGCATTGCAAAATAGTTAATAAGTTTTATCACCTAAAAACTGAGGCAATAATTATTTACAACTTATCTTTAAAGCCTAAAAAAAACATATTTTTTCAAAATGAAATCAACACAAAATTCAGTAGTGAAAATTACTTATCAATTGCGTACCGAAGTGAGTGGGCCAATTGTAGATGAAGCAAATAACAACAACCCATTCTCATTTTTGTTAGGTCATCAAAATGTATTACCCAAGTTTGAACAAGCTTTAACAGATGTTGAGCCAGGCGATGCATTTCAGTTTACACTTACCGCCGAGGAAGGTTACGGCACCCATAATCCTGAAGCAATTGTTGAGTTAGATGCAAATATGTTTGCCAATGAACAAGGTGAAATTCAGCATGAAGTAATTGCAATTGGTAATATGATTCCATTGCAGGATAATCAAGGAAATCGTTATCAAGGCGTTGTAGTATCAAATGTTGATGGTTCAGTAATAGTAGATATGAATCATCCAATGGCTGGTAAAACTTTATACTTTAGTGGCAGTGTGCTTGATGTAAGAATGGCTACTGATGAGGAATTGAGCCATGGTCATGTACATGATGGCACTAATCATCACCATAATTAATAGTATAATATAAAAGTTTGATGTACTCATCATACACGGCTAATAACCCGTATTCGTTGTCCCACCAATTATTTAAGTTATAAGCCGTGGATGGTGCTGCATCAATCATTAATTTTGTAGAACAATTTTTAAAACTTTTTTTAAAAATACTTGAAACTCGTAAAGTATGAAACGAGCTACTCACCACAGTACAATTTTTGATTTGATGTAATAAGCAATAATTAGCAATCAACTTGCTTTCTTCAAAAGTGCTTGTACCCTCATGAATTACGGTTATTGCTGAATCGGGCACATTTAATTGAAGTAATTTTAGTTTTGTAATGTCCGATTCCAACTCCTTCAAACCTAAAATTTTAAAATCACCCAATTGGTTGCCACCTGTGCAAATAATTTTTTTTGAAATATGATGATGATACAACTTTGCAGCTTCGGTGGCTCTATCAGTAGCATTGCCGCTTAGCACTACAATCACATCACTATTCATAATTTCATCTTGATGAATCAATGCTTTACCCATTATTTGTAAAATTGAAAATCGGAAAGCAAATAACAATAGTAAGCTAATGATGAATAAGCTACTTATAAAAAGTAATTTTTGGCGATAAAAATTTAGTAATAATTGTTTCATGAAGTAATTAATGAGTAGATTAAAAATACATTTATAATTTTCAAAAAAAATCTTTTTTAAAAAATTTTATTGTCTATTTTCGTTCACTTTTTAAAAATAAAATTTCAAAAAAAATATAACAAATTATCATGGCAGATTTAACTTGGAAAAAAGGAGTGTTTTATAAAATTGAACAGGAAACACACAATACACGAAGGTTTTATATTGAATTTCCGGAAGTAGAAAGTTTTGATTTTACACCAGGTCAATTTGTAACCATGGATTTACCAATTCATGAAAAAAAGAATTTACGATGGAGAAGTTATTCAATAGCATCTGAACCCGATGGCACCAACAAAATTGAATTGGTAATTGTATTAGCTGAAAATGGCGCAGGCACCACTTATTTATTTAATGAAATAAAAGAAGGAATGGATGTGCCAATGAGAGGCGCATTAGGTAAATTTTTATTGCATCAACCCGTTGAAGAAGATGTGTGTTTTATTGCCACAGGTACTGGTATTGCACCTTTCCGAAGTATGATTAAAGATTTTAAACGAACAGGTAAGCCTTATAAAAACTTATATTTAATTTTTGGAACAAGGGTTGAAACAGATATTTTGTATCGTGCTGAAATGGAGCAATTACAAAAGGAAATGCCTAATTTTCATTATATACCAGTGTTAAGCCGTGGTGATGAAAATTGGACTGGTGAAAAAGGATACGTGCATGCCGTGTACGAAAAAATGTTTGCTGACAAACGGCCATGCAAATTTATGCTTTGTGGTTGGACAGCCATGATCAACGAAGCCAAGGATAGATTGAATGCAATGGGATACGGTAAAGAAAGTGTTCATTACGAATTATATGGATAATATTTTGTAGATGGAAAATAATTTAAGCACCAAACAAATTGGTGATGCAGGTGAAAATGTAGCCGTGAAATTTTTAGAATCTCACGGCTATATTATTTTAGAAACCAATTGGCGATATGGTCAGGCGGAAGTTGATATCATTGCAAAAGATAAAACCGATTTAGTTTTTGCTGAAGTAAAAACTAGGGCAAGTAATAAATATGGTGAACCTGAAATGGCGGTAACAAAAGTTAAGCAACGGCAGTACCAACGATTGGCAGAAGGTTACATTCAAAAATATAGATTGAATATGGATGTTCGATTTGATATTATTGCTATCACCAATAAAATACCTGAGCCTGAAATTTATCATATTAAGGATGCATTTTATCCTTATAACTAATTGTATAAAATAAAAATTTATGGAAGAAAATTTAGAACCAATTTCGTCAGATAATTTAGCCGAAACAGAATCAGTTATTTCAACTTTTAAAGTATCAAATGATGAAATAAAGCTGATTACAGATAGTGTTTCATCAATAAAAGCTGAAATACAAAAAGTAGTGGTAGGGCAAGATAAAACATTGGATTTAATGTTGATTGCCATGCTTACAGGCGGGCATGTATTATTGGAAGGAATGCCCGGCATTGCAAAAACATTAATGGCAAAATTGTTAGCAAAAACTATTGATGTAAATTTTAATAGAATACAATTTACGCCCGATTTAATGCCAAGTGATGTAATTGGTACATCAGTATTTAGCTTGAAAACTTCAGAGTTTTATTTTAATAAAGGGCCCATATTTTCAAACTTAGTTTTGATTGATGAAATAAATCGTTCACCAGCAAAAACCCAAGCTGCTTTATTTGAAGTAATGGAAGAATTGCAAGTAAGCGTTGATGGTACAACGCATGCCATGGAATTTCCGTTTATGGTTTTGGCTACTCAAAACCCTATTGAACAAGAGGGTACCTATAAATTACCCGAAGCGCAATTGGATAGATTTATTTTCAGAATTATGGTTGATTATCCTGATTTATTGCAAGAACAACAAATACTTCATCGCTTTAAAGAAGATTTTACCCAAACCAATTTGGATAATGTAAATGCTGTAATTACGGTTTCAAATCTTAAAACGATGAAAGATATTATACAACGAATTTTTATAAAAGATGAATTGATAGATTACATTGCCAAAATTGTAGTGAATACACGTAATCATCCTTATTTGTTTTTAGGCGCTTCGCCAAGGGCATCAATGGCAATTTTGAAATCGAGCAAAGCAATGGCAGCCCTTAATGGTAGAGAGTTTGTAACACCTGATGATATTAGGGCAGTAACTTTTGAAACATTAAATCATCGAATAATACTTACCCCTGAAAAAGAAATGGAAGGCATTGAGCCTGAAAAAATTATTAATGATATT
>JBEANU010000241.1:0-3673 GCA_041165265.1 Bacteroidota bacterium
AAAAAGATACGATTCAGGGTTTTAGTTGTCAAAAAATTACCTACAATATTTTTAGTAATACCTATGAAGTTTGGTACACTCAGCAGGTTACAGTGAATGGTTCGCCAAGCATATCATTAGTGCCCAGCAAAGGCTTGGTATTAAAATATGTAATTAACGGAAATAGAGAAGTAAGGGCGAAAAATATTAGGGCAACGCATGAACAAATTGAATTGCCATCAATAAATTATTACAAAGTAAATGATGCAGAATATGCAGCTCAGCAAATAAAATCAAGATATACAGTAATTCCAATACTAAATCATCATCAAATTAATTATGAAAATTTGCCATCACATATGATTAAACATATGGAATTGGTAGAGCATTATTCCAAAGGAAATATTTTATTAAGTCATGTGAAATTACCCAACCAACCATCTAAAGGTTCTTACTTTTTAAAACTTACAGATTGGAGTAATGGCGATGCTTACGACCGTGTAGGCTCGGTGTTTTTAATGATGAATGATAAGCCAAAATCATTTGTAAATGCATTGATTCAAAATATTGATTCAGTTCCGTTTTATACAGATAAAAATAGTGCAAAATATCAAGGGATTATGGCAACAAAAACCTATTCACCGGCAGTTGAGCTAATGCGTTTTTTTACTCCGTTTGGTGTTGGGCATTTTAATAAAAAACGAATTATTGCAGGCTATAATTGGAGCGATTCAGTAATTTATAAACAAGATGTAACAGCCCTAATACCTACTGATGCTGAATTTATAACAATTGGCGTTTATATTGGCAATTATGATAAGGGCGGTCATAAGGTTAGTTTAGAGCTTGATTTTTATCCTGAACCTGAAATGCCTGAAAGTAAAAAATATATTCAACCGCTTTTTAATACAGTGCCATTAATGGAAGTTGAAGGGCAAAATTATGGTAAACTTTTTTTAACTGATACCTTGAAAATGAATTTTGAAATACCTGATTCATTAGAAAATTTGCAGCTACTTTATACCACCACAGGGCATGGTGGTTGGGGAAACGGCGATGAATTTAATCCCAAATTAAATGAAATATTTATGGATGGAAAACCGCTGTTTGCCATTACTCCATGGCGCACTGATTGTGCCACTTATCGATTACATAACCCTTCATCAGGCAACTTTCCGGATGGGCTTTCATCAAGTGATTTAAGTAGGTCAAATTGGTGCCCGGGTACTTTAACCCCACCTTTTATAATTCCGATAAACAAAATTTCAAAAGGGAAACATGTGCTACAAGTAGCCATAAATCAAGGAAAAAATGAAGGTACAAATTTTAGCCATTGGTGTGTAACTGGTGTATTGGTGGGCAACAAAAAATAATTTATGGATAAATTACTTCAATTGAATCATTAG
Source organism: Bacteroidota bacterium (assembly GCA_041165265.1). GTDB lineage: Bacteria > Bacteroidota > Bacteroidia > Chitinophagales > CAIODY01 > CAIODY01. The sequence goes on from JBEANU010000241.1 coordinate 1,386, forward strand.
TTTTCTTTTTAAAAATCGCTATGAAAAATTGTATCATTGTAATATTACTAAATTTTATTTTTCAGTATTCAAATGCTCAAAATAAAATATTTGATAGCTTGTATGCCCAATCTGATTTAGTATTTGTGGGTTCTATTACTCATATTTCAGGGGCATTTGTGGATGATGTTGGCACTGAAAATTATTATGTAACCATTCAAACGGATACCATTTATAAACAACATTTTTTTGTAAACCAACCTAGCTTGCAAGTACATTGGGTGATTACCAATACGCAATGTAAAGATGAATTATTGAGTAGCTGCATCACAAAATATAAAAATAAAAAAAACCTTTTTTTTCTTACTTCACAGCAGGTACATGGTATTGATGGAATTCCTGATAGCGTAATTTTTGATTTTGATTCATCTATAAAAACAAGCATTGATAGTATTTGTGAGCAACAAAAAATTCATATTAATTATTTCAATCAAAATAAAATTTGTAAAAATGATTGTGAATTATGCACCAATATTAAACTGCAAAATTGGAAAAAAGTAAAAAAATATATTGCTCATCATATCCATAAAAAAAATGAAATTGGCTGGATGCAGCATCAACGCATCAAATGGATATTACCTGATAGAGCTATATTGGCTTCACTTCCATCATACATGGGTATTCGGTTTTTATTTGTAACTGATACCGCTGATATAGAAGCTTACATTGGTTTTCAAGTAGGATATATTAAAACTTGGGCTTCATGGGCGCCCTATTTAGCCTATCGTTGGTGTGGCGTTCAATGGTATAAATATTTTAGTATTGAAAATGTTGATACCCTAATTTTAAAATCATTTGTGGTAAATACTAATTTTAGTAAAACCTATTTGCAGTTTGAAAAAGAGTACCAATATACACGAATGACAAGTGATACAGCGCTTCAAAAATATTATGGCATGAATATGATTTTACCTGATAATTATATTTTGATGGCATCAGCATTTGATGGTGAAATAAAATTTTATGAAGATTATAAAACTATGCCCGATTATATTCAAAGAGGATATAAATATATAGATGAATTATTATTGAATAAAAAGTTGTACCTGTTGTGTTTTATGGCTGCTCATACGCATCCTGAAATTGGTAAATATGCTTTGCAAGCCTTGCAAAAATTAAATGATAATAGATGTATTCCGTTTTTGATTGAGTTGGCAAAATACCGTAATCATGTAGGCTTAAGTGAAGAAAAATATATATTAGAAGAAGAGAAATTTGAATATCAATTATTAGCCACTATGCAAACTTTAACAGGCTGTATCAATGAACCACAAAGCGTACCAATGGGTGTTTCGGGGAATAATTTTGATATCAGTTTGTTGATACCATTATGGGAAAAAAAAATACGCATTGAAAAATATTTCAATAGATAAAATTTAAAAACAAGGCATTGTAGTAATATTGCAACATGAAGCCCGAAATTAATTTGAATTCAAAAATAATAATTACTTGCAGTAATAGATTATCATCTTACTTACAACATGAAATTGAAGAATTAGGATATACCCCAAAACGTGTTTTTAAAACGGGTGTTGAATTAATTGGTAATATTAATGATTGTATCAAACTCAATCTGCATCTACGTTGTGCCAGTCAGGTTTTATTTTCATTACATACATTTCAAGCAAATAATGCTGAGGAATTGTATGAAAATATTTTTTTAGTGGAATGGGAAAAACTATTTTCATTACAAACAAAATTTTCAGTTACTTGTAATGTTCATCATCCATCTATCAATAATGAATTATTTGCCAATGTAAAAGTAAAGGATGCCATTGTAGATAGATTTAGATTTAAAACCGGTGAACGACCTGATTCAGGCGCTGACCTTACTGGTGTTGTAATTCATTTATATTGGAATGAATCAGGCGCCGAAGTATTTATTGATACATCAGGCGAAACTTTATCCAAACATGGGTATAGAAAAATACCGGGTAAAGCACCCATGTTAGAGGCATTGGCTTCAGCCACAATTTTGGCTAGTAAATGGGATAGAAATTCAACTTTCATAAACCCCATGTGTGGCTCAGGAACTTTAGCCATTGAAGCCTTGATGATTGCCACAAAACGCAAACCTGGTTTGTATCGTACCAATTATTCATTTATGCACCTCACTTATTTTGATGCCAAATTTTACAGAAAAGAAATGGCTATTATAGAGGCTAATATTGTAAGTTTATCTATAAAAATAATTGCTACTGATATTGATGAAAATGCAATAAAAAATGCAAAAGCAAATGCGGCTTATG
>JBEANU010000242.1:0-3084 GCA_041165265.1 Bacteroidota bacterium
ACAATAAATTTAAATACATGAAAAATTTATTTGATAATGATGTGCATCTTGAAATTATGAATCGGTTGCATTCACTTCACGAAGGCAATCAACGCTTATGGGGTACCATGTCAGCAGCACAAATGCTTAGCCATGCTAGTATTCCATTTGAGTACGCTTTAGGCGATAGAAAAGGAAAACAATCATTCATTGGTAAAATTTTTAAACCATTTGCTCAAAATACTTTTTTTGATGAAAAGCCATACAAGCAAGGTTTGCCTACTGCCCCTGAATTTAAAGCCATTAACAACAGCAATTTTGAAGCTGAAAAACAACGTTTATTACAATTAATAATTCGTTTTAATACAGATGGTAAAAAAGTAGCCCACAATAGCATTCATTTATTTTTAGGGCGCATCAGCGCCGAGCAATGGGCACGTACTATGTACAAACATCTTGATCATCATTTTAGGCAGTTTGGAATTTAGAGGAAAGTTGATTTGCTACAATTATTTATAAAAAAAATCCAGATTTAAAATATTTTAAATCTGGATTTTTTATTTCAATTTTTCTTTAAATTAAATTCTGATGTATGCAAAAACACTACTATCAAAACACATTTTAATCTTCGTATTACCAACCTAATATCCAAGCAAACATCAATGGTGCAACAATTGTAGCATCACTTTCCACAATAAATTTGGGTGTTGTAATATCTAATTTACCCCAAGTAATTTTTTCGTTCGGAACCGCTCCGCTATAACTTCCATATGATGTAGTGCTATCACTAATTTGACAAAAATAGCTCCAAAACGGAACATCATGCCATTCCAAATCTTGATACATCATTGGTACCACACAAATTGGAAAATCGCCAGCAATGCCGCCACCAATCTGAAAAAAACCAACTCCTTTACCTGATGAATTAGCACGATACCACTCAGTAAGCCATACCATATATTCAATTCCACTTTTCATGGTTGAAGCTTTTATTTCTTGCTTAATAACGTATGACGCAAAAATATTTCCCATGGTACTATCCTCCCAACCTGGTACCACAATTGGTATATTTTTTTGTGCCGCAGCAAGCATCCATGAATCTTTAGGGTCAATTTCATAGTACTGTTCTAACACACCACTCAACAACATTTTGTACATGTATTCATGCGGAAAATATCTTTCACCCTTATCATCTGCATCCTTCCAGATGGCATGAATGTGTTTTTGTAATCTACGAAATGCCTCTTCCTCCGGAATACATGTATCAGTAACACGATTATAGTGATTTTCTAACAAATCCCACTCTTGTTGTGGAGTAAGTTCACGATAATTAGGCACCCGTTTATAATGTGAGTGCGCTACTAAGTTCATTACATCTTCCTCTAAATTTGCACCCGTGCAACTAATAATTGCTACTTTATCTTGCCTAATCATTTCAGCTAATGAAATACCCAACTCGGCTGTACTCATAGCCCCAGCAAGGGTTATCATCATTTTTCCTCCTTCATCTAAATGTGTTACATATGCTTTTGCAGCATCCATCATAGCTGCTGAATTAAAGTGGCGATAATGATGCGCCATGAATTTTGAAATTGCTCCTTGACTCATTTTGTTTATTTTTTTGTGGGAGCAAAAGTATAATTATTTTTTTTTAATAAGGCATAAAAAAAGGCTTCATTGTGTAATGAAGCCTTTTGAAAATTAGATTTAATAAATTATTAATCTTTAATAAATTTTTGAATGTAGCTATTTGTTCCGTTGGTTACATGAACTAAATAGATACCTTTATTTAAATCATTAACATTTAAATTTTGATGAGCTGAAGTTAAATTTTGATGAATTAATAATTCACCATTTAAGCTATACACAGCAACATTAGCATTTGTGATTGCTTCATTAATATTCACCATAATTTTATCTGATGCTGGATTAGGATTGATAGATAAAACAGAAGCCTGAATTGAGTTAATACCATTTGCACCATCTGATAATACCCGAGTGGTAGCAAAAATACTATCTCCTAATTCTGTAAAACCATTATCAGCACGATTCACGGCTGCATAAATAGTTAAAGCACCTGAACCTGCCGCAGGAGCAACCCAAGTGAATGTCCATGATTTATTAGCACCTGCATTACCATTTGCATTATGTGAAACATACCCATTTAATAATTGGGTACCAGTACCTGCCGTGAATGTACCTAATTTTGAACCACTTCCATTTTCAATTATACAATTAAAACCAGCTTTTGAATTTGTATTTTGTGCATTAATGGTTACAGTATATGTTGCACCTCCGGTATAATAAAACACCTCATTATTACTTGCATCTTTAAATGAAATAGTATTAGATGGCGCTGCAAAACTTGTGGTACCATAACTATCGTGGCAACCAGCTTTGGCACATGTTTTTGAACCACCTGCAGGATCGCCGGCATAACCTGATTTACCGCTTGAATCTGAAATTGCAACATTAAATTGGCTATCAATAGCTAAAAAACTAGCTACCGCAAATGCTGAAAGAATTGTAATTTTTTTAATCATTGTTTTATTAATTTTATTAGGGTTAAAACTACAAAAAATATTGTAGTTGCAAAATTTAATTTAAAATTTGATGAGTGTGATTTTCAGTATCTACATCACTAATTATTTTTTCAATAATTCCTTTTTCATCAATTAAAAATGTAGTTCGAATTGTGCCTAAATATTTACGCCCAAACATCATTTTTTCACCCCATACATCAAAAGTTCTATTTATTTTTAAGTCCGTATCTACCACCAAACTAAATGGAAGTTCATGCTGTTTTATAAATCGTTGATGTGATTTTGCTGTATCTCTACTAACGCCTAATATTACATAACCCTTGTTTTGAAGTGCTTCATAGTTATCTTTTAAATTACAAGCTTGCTCAGTACAACCTGGCGTATTGTCTTTAGGGTAAAAATATAATATTACCTTACGTCCTCTGAAATCACTTAGTTTAATAGGCTTCCCATTTTGATCGGTGCTTAAAAACTCAGGTGCTAATTTTCCAACTTTTAATTTTGTCATTCGTTTTTTTTGTAAATAAAACCACTTGGCTTTATTTGTTATTGATATATAATT
>JBEANU010000243.1:0-8320 GCA_041165265.1 Bacteroidota bacterium
GGTTCAAACTTAAGCGAAGGTATTTACACTTATACTTTAATTGCTGACGGAAAAATTATCGATTCTAAAAAAATGATTTGTACTAAAAAATAATGGCACAAAAGCTTAAACAAAAAAAGCGAACTGATAAAGGTTCGCTTTTTTTGTGTTTTTTAACTTATATTACCAGCTACTATAAATTCGGCCACCGGCAATAATATCATCCCCATCATAAAATACTGCTGATTGCCCTGGTGCAATGCCTGCCACCTTTTCATTAAAGGTAACCAAAAGCTTATCGTGGGCTGCTTTCAGGGTTGATGAATGACCTTTATCTTTATATCTAATTTTTGATTGCGCATTTATTGGGGTATTAGCATGTTCAAATTTTTGCCATGTAAGTTGATGTACAAACATTTCAGTTCTGTTCAATTCATCTATCAATCCTAATTCAACTTCATTTTTTTGTGCATCAATTCGGGTAACAAACATGGGTTCGCCCATGGCAATGCCTAATCCTTTGCGTTGCCCAATGGTATAAAACGGAAAGCCTTCATGCGTTCCTAAAATTTTTCCATCACTATTTACATAATTGCCACCACTTACTTTTTTTTCTAATTCAGGCACTTGTCGTTTTAAAAATCCACGATAATCGTTATCGGGCACAAAACATATTTCATAGCTTTCGGGTTTGTTAGCTACCTCATCATAACCTGCATCCACAGCCATTTCCCTAACATTTGTTTTGCGTAAATCACCTAACGGAAAAATTGTTCGTTTAATACTATCTTGTTTTAATCCCCATAAAACATACGATTGATCTTTGGTATCATCAATGGCTTTTTTTATAAAATGCCTACCATTTACTTCGCCTTTACGGGCATAATGCCCTGTGGCAATAAATTCACAATCCATGGCATTTGCTTTTTGCAATAGCACATCCCACTTTACGTGTGTGTTGCATAATACGCATGGGTTTGGTGTACGACCTGATAAATATTCTGAAACAAAATCATCAATTACTGCTTTGCCAAATTCATCTTTTATATCTAAAATATAATGTGCAAATCCATTTTTTACAGCTACTGCTCTTGCATCATTAATAGTATCTAAATTGCAGCAGCCTGTTTCTTTTTTACTGCCTCCACTTTTTGCATAATCAAAAGTTTTCATGGTAACGCCTACCACTTCATATCCTTCATCATGAAGCATTAACGCTGCCATGGTGCTATCTAAACCACCGCTCATTGCCACTAATATTTTTCCTCGTTTGCTCATTGCACAAATGTAATTGTAATTTGCTGGAAGTACTAATACCGATAGCGTAATTGTATTCGTTCAATAAAATTGAACGAACATTTTCCGCATCAGCATCCTATCCAATTGACTGTACTAAATAATTTTTCAATCAATACTATTTAAAATTTCAACTATCAAATTTTACAGAAGTCATACTCAGTGAACCTGCCATCAATTTATCATTAAATAAACTTGTTTTTTCAGAAGTTTGTTTTAACCCAAGTATATATATTAAAGGATAATAATGATCAGGTGTGGGTACAGCTAATTGTAAGGCTTTACCCAATTTATGGTAATCCAATAAGGGTTCAAAATTGTTTGATAAAATTAGTTCATTCACTTTGCTACGGGCTTCAATTGCCCAATCATAACCATAGTTATCTTTATCCATGTTTGCAAAATCAACCATGCCCAAGTTATGAATAATATTACCACTACCAATTATCAATACTCCTTTTTCACGAAGTGTTGATAGCTGTTTTGCTACATTAAAATGATACGATGCAGGTTTTGAATAATCAATACTCATCTGTATCACAGGTATATTTGCCAAAGGATACAAATGTTTAATAACTGACCATGCACCATGATCTAACCCCCACTTATCGTCTAACTCAACCGAAGTAGTTGTGATTATTTTTTTTGTTTCGATGGCTAATTCAGGGCTTCCTTTTGCTGGATATTGCACATCAAATAAAGCTTGAGGGAAACCACCAAAATCATGTATTGTACGTGGCATTGGCATAGCTGTAACCTTTGTACCTTGTGTTAGCCAATGTGCTGAAATACACAATATTGCTTGCGGTGTAGGCAATGTTTTTGCAATGGTTTTAAAACCTGTTACAAATTCATTTTCTTCAATGGCATTCATTGGGCTACCATGCCCCATAAACAGCACAGGCATTTTTGGCGTTTTTAAAAATGTGCTTGTTAAATTGGCAAAACTGTTCAAAGTCATATTAGTAGCAATTGATGATAATGAAATTATTTTTAAAAATTGTTTTCTATTCATGATACAAAATTAATCTTCTAATACACCAAATTTACCAGCATTAAAATCTTTAAATGCCTGCTGAATTTCATCATTTTTGTTCATTACAAATGGGCCATAAGGCACAACGGGTTCATCAATTGGTTCGCCACTCAATACCAACAATGTAGCATCTTGCAAGGCTTTAATTTCTATCAATTCGCCATCGTTTTTAAATAAAATAAAATGATCGGCAGGGGCATTATTATTTTTGTTTACTTGTACTTCGCCTTCAATTATCACTATACCTGTATTAAAATTTGAGGGTAAACTAAATTCAAATTCAGCACCTTTTTTTAGATATAAATTATAAGTATGCAATGGTGTAAATGTTTCAGCGGCGCCTTTAATGCCATGCAATTCACCAGCAATAATATCAGCAGTTACATCGCCTTTTTCACTTTTATATTTTCCTAAATTGGCATTTACCAACTCTTGATATTTAGGTGGGCTCATTTTATATTTTGCTGGCAAATTCACCCAAAGCTGTACCATTTGAAACAAACCTCCTTTTTTAGCAAATTCCGTTTCATGATACTCTTTGTGCAATACGCCTGAAGCTGCCGTCATCCATTGCACATCGCCTTCACTAATAATACCTTTATTGCCAGCACTATCATGATGTGCAACTTTGCCATGATAGGCAATAGTAACCGTTTCAAACCCACGATGTGGATGCACTCCAACGCCTCTGGGTGTATCCGTTGGCGGAAATTCAACTTTTGAATTATAATCTAACATAAAAAACGGACTCATTCGTTTTAAACCCATATTATAACCACTAGGGAAAAAATTATGTACCCTAAAGCCATCGCCTACCATATGTGCCGCTGGTGGCGCTAAAACTTGTTGAACAGATTTTATTTTGCTCATGATAAAAAATAAATTTTGTGGAAGATACAACATTCAATTAGGCAAAATAGTTCAACAGAGATGATGTATTGGAAAGTGATGGGCTAAAACCCTTGTTTGTTCTGCATTTTTGTAACCACTACCCAAAAGCAGTTGTGGTTAATAAATCGCCTTCATAATTACAAAGTGAACAATTCTACGTCCAATCAATTTGATACTATTACATTCAAAAAAAAAGGATTGTTGAATTTTAAAATTCAACAATCCTTTTTTACATCATTTCTTTAATAAACTTATTCCTTCACAAACTTACCGTTCATTACTGTACCATTGATATCATTTGTTTTGATAAAGTAAATGCCGCTTGGTAAAGCACTTACATCAATTGAAATTTGTTGCGTAGCTAATTTATTGTTTTGTTGAATCATTGTTTTTCCTAACACATCAGATATTTCAAATGTATTTACTAATAATGGTTGATGGATACTAATTGATTGTGAAGTTGGATTTGGGTAGATGGCTAATTTGCCTGCATTCAAATTCTCAATACCTGCTGCAACACTTACAGTAACAATATACGCTTTAGTAGTATTATCAGGCGCTGTAACAGTGTAGGTGACAGGATTAGTAAAATCTTGTGCCACATTTAGTGAAGGTGATACTGACTGACCAATAAACTGAATTGCTGGTGCTAAGCTAGTAACTACTGTGCCTGCAGGTAAAGTTAATGCTATAGTAGCTGCTGTTTGATTCACAAAACCCGATGTTGCGTTGATTGAAAAACTTGAAATTAATTTTTGGTATTTAGTTGTAAAGCCACAAATATCAGATAAGTTACGTGGATACATTTTCCAATTGCCAAATGCATAGGTAAGTATGCCATTTACAAAGCACAATTGTTGTTGTTTCAATAATGAATCGGTATTGAATCCAATCAAAATATTATTACTATAATCATCACATCTTAAACCTGAAGTTGCTGATGTAGTTGGATGAATTGACCACTCTCCAAAATTTTTAGGAGGTGCTTGACTATAATCAGGATTTGTATCAATCACAGCTACATTATTAAATCGAATTAACATGGATTCAAATGGTTCAGCGTAAGTATGATTATTTGAAATTAAATTAGCAATAGTTAATGTATCAATCGGCAACGGTAATGTATTATTGCCTGAAACTACCGTAAATACAGGGTTTGATAAAGTTGTGATATTAAATTTTTCATTTACTTTGGCTGCTGTGATATGTATTTTTTCACCACGATGCAATCCTGCAACAGTTGCACCATCTAATACAATACCTGAATAAGGTGCACTACCTTCTTGAATTGTAATCATTCCTAAATCATCATTTTGAGTTGTAGCCATCACAATACCTGAAATATTTAATCCTACTAAACTATCGCCTGCATATATTGATTTACCTGATGAAAATGCCCTACTTTGAATAGAACGGATAGAATAAACACCACTTGCAATTGATAAATAATAACTATTTGTTGCTAATGCATCAGGGTAATAAGTTACATGCCCAAAATTATCAGTAGCCTTAATATAATACTTTACATAAACGCTATCAGTAACAGTTGCAGGAATTGTAGCTTTATAAGTAGCGCCACTTTGCAACGTCATATTTAAAGCCGTGAATGTAGTATTGCTTAAACCATAAGCATAAAAACATTCAACTGTAGTTACTGTGCTATCATCAACAGCATTAGCAAATACATCAACCGTTTGAGAAGGTGTAGGATTGCCCGGATTAATTGATACTGCTGATATTACAGGCGGAGCATACGTAGGAGCGCCAATATCACTTAATTGCAATGGCGCTAATGAATAATATTTCAAACCTGTTGTTGTATTTAAATTTTGAGTAACTACTCCTTTTACAAATGATAGTACAGCACCATTCAAAATTTGATTAGGTGTTGGCGGAAATGTAGTTGGAGTGCCTGAAGTACCATTATTACCCGTGCAATACATATCATAATTAGTATTAGTAAAATGACCTGAAAAATTATCTTGAATTACAATAGCATTACCAGCTGCATCCTTAATTTCCCATCTATATCTATTAGCAGTAGTTGTGCTTACATTTGTTACTGTTGGGAAATTAATTTGAACATAAACACCTTCATATTTTTCACCAGTAGTATATTGAATATCTTGCAAACCAGTACCTGAATTATATTGCATTAATGAATCAATTGAAACTGATACAGGTGCAGTAATATTGCCAGGCCCTATTGCCACCGATGGTGTTTTTAATAATACAAATTGAGTATTACCATTAAAGTTTGATACAATACCACGGCACTTTACAATGGTATTATAAGTGAAATTAGTAGTGAAATTCACAGCCTGCTCTAACGCAGTTAATGAATCTTTAGCATTCGTCATACCAATAGCCGCAGGATCAAGCATTACCTGAATACCCTTCCAAGCTCGGCCACCTGCTGCTGTATCCGTTAAAACCGCTGATAAGCGCTGAGGATAGCCTTGGCTACCGCTTTGAGCATATAAACATGGTTCAAAAATACAATTACCTACAATCCAAACTGTATCACCACTTTTGTACGACAAATCATTTCCGGATAGTAAATCAGAAGGATTAATGTATTGAATGCTATCAATACGTGTAATAGTTTGTGCCTTTGTAATAGTAGCCATTGCCACAAAAAGCGCAATAAGTAAATAGATTTTTTTCATGAATTGAAAATTAGTAAAGTTATTTTTTTTGAACCGCAAATATATCAGATTAATGCCAAATCACGAAACATCAAAAGTTATTAAATATTGAATTATCATAGAGCATATAAATAGTAAAAATTGCGAATAAAAAACAATTAGTTAAAAGTAAGATAGTATTTTCGCCTTACAAAACTTAAATAAACCACACATGAATACAGGCAATAAAACCATGATATTAATAACAGGCGGAGCAGGATTTGTACCTAGTTCATTAGCCGATAGATTAATTAAAAATCCAAATTATTTTGTGGTAGCGGTTGATAATTTTCATACGGGCGATGCTAAAAATTTACCTACCAATAATCCTAGCAATTATAAATTTATTAAATGCGATGTAAATAATTGGGAAGATATTAGCTCCATCATGTTATCATATCGGTTTGATTATGTGTTTCATTATGCAGCTGTGGTAGGTGTTTTAAGAACTTTAGCAAACCCTGTAAGTGTTTTAGATGACATTGATGGTATTAAAAACATATTAAAATTATGCAAAAACACAGGCGTAAAACGGGTATTTTATTCCTCATCATCTGAAGTATATGGTGAGCCAGTTCATTTGCCACAAAATGAAACCACTACCCCATTAAATAGCCGATTACCTTATGCCATTGTTAAAAATGTAGGTGAAGCTTTTTTAAAATCGTACGAACAAGAGTTTGGTTTAGAATATACCACTTTTCGTTTTTTTAATACCTACGGACCCAAACAAAGTATTGATTTTGTGATGAGTAAATTTTTAAGATTAGCCTTAAAAAATGAGCCAATTACCATATATGGCGATGGTTTGCAAACTCGTACTTTTTGCTACATTGATGATAATTTGGATGCTTGCATCAACGCTTTTGAAAAAAATTTATTTGTAAATGATGTTGTAAATATTGGTAATGATGAAACTACAACGGTGTTAGAATTGGCACAAATCATTATAAAAATCACCAACTCAACATCAGAAATAAAACATGTAGCACCTTTAAAAGATGGTGATATGAGCCGTCGTCAACCTGATATTTCAAAAATGAAACAACTTTTGAATAGAAGTTTACTGCCGTTAGAAGAAGGTATAAAAAAGGTAATTGCTGAACGCAATTTTTAATACCACAACTACTAACTAATTTTATTGCATTGAAATTTACTACAATTCAGCATTAAGCTGTGAAGAACATATTCTTGGTCAATCCATTTCAATAAATTACATTTTTTATTTTTGGAAAAATGATTTTTCAAAAATGAAATACCAATTAATTTTTATTCTTCTTTTAAGTATTGCAATCAGCAGTTGCGTTACACAAAAAAAATATACTACTGATTTAAATAGTTGCAAAACCAAATCAGATTCAATAGCTGCTGCCTTAAAATTAAATTATAAAGAACGCAACAAACTACAATCGTTTTTAGAAGAAGCAAACCTTCGTATCACAGCATTATCAGCTGATTCAACCACTACACACGAAGCATTAGAAAAACAAAATAAACTAAATGCTGAGCTACAATCAGCCAATGAATTATTGATGAAGCAAAAGAAAGATTTGTTAGAAAATTCATCCAACCGCAACCAACAATTAAATGAAGAGTTACAAAAAAAGCAACAAGAATTAGAAGCCAAACAAACTGAATTAGAAAACAAAGAATTAAGCATCAACGGGCTGAACAACGAATTAAAAGTACGTATGCTGAAAGTGAAAGAATTAGAACATATACTGAACAGTAAAGATTCAGCAGTAAATAATTTAAAGAAAAAAATTACCGCTGCCCTTGAAGGTTATGATGAAAGCGAACTAAAAGTAGAACGCAAAAACGGAAAAGTATATGTAAGTATGGCTGAAAAATTATTGTTCAAATCGGGCAGTGCTGATGTGGATGTAAAAGGCAAAGGCGCTTTGAAAAAGTTAGCTGAAGTGCTGAACAAAAATACAGATATAAATGTAACCGTTGAAGGTCATACGGATAATGCACCACTGAATCATGAAACATATCCAAGAGATAATTGGGATTTGAGTGTGTTACGAGCTACTACTATTGTAAAAGTTTTAACCGATGCCAAAGTGGATGCTAAACGAGTTACAGCTTCAGGTCATGGCGAATATTTTCCGGTTGCTGAAAATAGTACCAAAGCTGGTAAAGGTTTAAATAGACGTACCGAAATAATTCTTACTCCAAAATTAGATGAGTTGATTAAAGTGCTAGAGAATTAAGCAATTTGAGAGTAATCGTGTAACTTCTGAATTAAATCTTTCAACTCAAAGGGTTTGGTTAAAAAATCATTCATGCCTGATTGAATACAACCATCCAAATCTTTTTCACTCACATTAGCAGTAAGCGCAATAATAATTGTTTTGTTGTTTACATTTTCAAGTTCGCTTCTGATTAATTTGGTAGCATCCTCACCTCCTAAAAGTGGCATTTGCAT
>JBEANU010000244.1:0-2893 GCA_041165265.1 Bacteroidota bacterium
GAACCTCTGGCGTACAGAGGCAATAAATGGTTGGCAACTCATTCAAAATTTAATATTGTTTGTTTACTGGAATTATTTTGCCCGAAAATTGAAAATGACTTTTTGAGGGACGACTAATTAAAATAACTTTGAGAATATTAATAATAAGATGAGTGAGAACGCTCACCTCGGCGGAACCGTTTATTAAGAATTTAAAATAATAAAAACGGATAACATTAATCGCATCTACACTTATCAGTTACAGAATGCACAACACGGATGATTGTTGGGGGGAACTCATTTACAACCAACAATATGTTTTGCTTAGCAGTTTAGTGCTTGTAGAAAGTTTATTCCATTTTTTTTGTAAATACGTAATAAAAATAGGCTTTAATTCAGCTTCCAATATTCTTCCACTCTGTGTTTTGCATTTTGCCTAATATTGATGTAAAATAAATTGTAATCACCAATATGATAATTTTTTGATCTGATGAGCAAAGCCGCTGCTAATCGGGGTTTATGAATCCATAGTAATCCATTTTTATTCAGTGCATCTACTTTATATTTCAAAATTTTATTAAAATTAAATAATACACTTCCTTTATTTAATTTCCTTGAAGCGTATGATTCATCAGCTATCCAAGTAATTGGATTGATGCAAGTAGCATCTTTATATTCAGAATAGGTGATCGGAAAAAATCCTTTTTGAAAAGTACACCAACTTACATAACAATTGGTTTGTGATGAATCATAGCATGGTTGTATGAACGATAAGGAATCTTTAGGAATAGGCATGCCCACAATGTATGCAGCTACTAATTGTTTCATTAATGGTTTATTAGCAAAGTAATCACGAAGTAACCAATAAGCATGCAGGCTGCCTTGACTATGCCCTGCAATAATAATTGGCCTACCATTATTATAGTTTTTTAAATAGTATTCAAATGCTATTTTGATATCCTGATAAGCGAATTGTAGCGCCTTCCATTTTTCAGATTTATCTGCAACAAAAAATGAATAGATGTGCGCTTGCCTATATCGTGGGGCATAAATTTTACCTGCTGCATTAAATACAGAAGCCTGAAAAAGCATAGTGCTTTTATCAGTACGTTGATTTAATTTTTCGTTTTGTACATCTGCATTCCAACTATATAAATGATCAGGCTGTTGGGTATATGTGGTAGGATGAATCCAAAAAACATCTGCTTTTGCAACAGCTTGTTCATCTGATAAACCTTTGGGCGTTTTATCACACTCATCCCATTTTGAGGGAAGTGCAGCCCAGTTTTTATTGAAGCTGTAATCAGGTGTGGGTGGTTTGGGAGTGCTATCAAATTTTTGATGAATTGCTATTAATTTAAATTTTGCCTGAGTAGGTAAAACAATAATTAGCCATGCAAAAACAAAAAGTATTTTTTTCATTTGAATAATTTAATGGGCGAAAATAAAAAAAGTAATACCAAAGTGAATAATTCTTAAGTACAGTTAATTGGGTATAAAACTATTTTTTGCAATTGTTGAAATCAAAAAAAATCAGAATTTATATAATTAGCTTTACGCCTTATTCCAAACAAATTTAAACTTGAAAGTAACGGTTATAAAATCTACGGGTAGTTGGTATTCAGTTCTGAATTCAGAAAGCAAAATATTACAATGTAGAATAAAAGGGGTATTTAGGATGGTAGATAAAAAGTTTTCAAACCCTGTGGCAGTAGGCGATTGGGTAAATATTGAATTGGAGCCAGGGCAAAATACTTATATGATAAATGAGTTGTTGGATAGAAAAAATTACATCTGCCGTACTGATCCACATCGCAAAGCACACAAACAAATTATTGCATCAAATGTTGATCAAGCTGTTATAGTTACAAGCCTTTTTCAGCCACGTGTACCATTAGGTTTTATTGATAGATTTTCAGTAATTGCTGAAATGTATCATATTCCGCTGCAAATTATTTTTAATAAATGTGATATTTATGATGATGATACACAACAAAAATTTATTGAAGCAAAAAGCATTTATGAAGATGCTGGCTATAAAGTGCATTTAGTATCTATTCAACAAAATATTAATACTGATATTTTAAATTCAATTTTTGAAAATAAAATATCGCTAATTAGCGGCCAAAGCGGCGTTGGTAAAACAGCACTTATTAATTATTTATGCCCTGATTTAGGTTTGAAAACACAACAAGTTTCAGATGCTAATGAAAAAGGGCAACACACCACCACATTTGCTGAAATGCATTCAGTTAATGCTTCAAGTTTTATAATTGATACTCCAGGTGTAAAAGAGTTGAGCATTGCTGATATTGAGTTAGATGAAATTTCGCACTACTTTGCCGAGATGCGTAAATTTTTACCCGATTGCAAATTTAATAACTGCATACATATTGATGAGCCTGACTGTGCTATAAAATCAGCATTGGAGCAGGGTTTAATTCATCCTATTAGATTTGGTAGCTACATCAGTATTATTCAAGAAGTAGAAAATGGATTGAAATTTTGGCAAAAAAAATAATTTTTAATACAACTATTCAATCAAAAAAATCGTCAGTTTACATTCATCATTAACAATAAATTAAGGGCTTGCAAAATATTTTATTTTACTTTCGCTATCAATATAAAAAACCATGAAAATTAAATCAACCATATTATTATTTGTAATTTTTTTATTGAGCATAATGGCTACAAAAGCTGATAATGCTACCGATGTAAAAGGTTTTGTGTACGATAAAACTACAGGTGAGCCAATGATTTTTACCACCATTATTTTAAGTGGTACTAAATATGGTGCTCAAACAGATATTAATGGATATTTTTATATAAGAAATATTCCGTACGGAAATTATACCGTTTTTGTAAAATCAATAGGCTATGATACAAGCATTACCGATTTAGTAATTAAGGATGA
>JBEANU010000245.1:0-22333 GCA_041165265.1 Bacteroidota bacterium
AAGGTTGATTGTATTTGGTTCCATACTTTTTTGAATTTTAATTTCTGGTTCAAAAGTAGAAGTGAGGAACGCCAAAGTATGTCGCTGCTGAAAATTGTTTTGGTGCGGTGGGAGAAAACACTCTTTCATTTTTTTTCTGCGTTGGGTTTTTCGTGGGTGGCAAAAAAATGAAAGTGTGTTTTTGTGCGTTGGCAAAAAATTGAATTAAAAAATTTGTGCGTTGGCAAAAAAAAAGAAATTAAAAACGAAGCGTTGCCTGTTCGTTCAAAGCTGTGTCGGTTGTTGTTCATGTATTTCAAAAAATGTTCGTTCAAAGCGATACAGTTTCAAGTTTGCAGGGTGCTAATAAGGTTGCAGCTAACTTGTATATAACCCTCACATTATGGCGCTTATCCAACATACCTATGTTGGCTTTGCCTCATAACTATCAAGGTTTATACAAATGTATTATTTTATTTTTTCTTTCATAAAATATTCTAAAAACAAAAACGGGCCTACTGGCACTAGTTTGCAGCTTAGCTTTGTGTAAGGCGAACTTGTGCCATTTTATCAATTCATAAGTCAGCAAACCTGCTTGGCTTTGCTACTCTGATACTGATTGGGTTTTCAATATAGTCCAAATTTCGTTTTACTCATTTGTACTATTTTTAAACTGCATTTGGTATTATTAAATGTGCCAACAGAAAATTGAATTTTCATATAATAAAAAAAGCTGTATCAAATTTAATTTTGAAACAGCTTTTAATAAGTTGCAATCAATAAGCAATTAAGCCTTTTTTGCGTATTTTTTCTTAAATTTATCAATACGACCTGCTGTATCAATAAATTTCATTTTACCAGTGAAATAAGGATGACTTGTATGTGAAATCTCCAATTTAATAACTGGATATTCATTTCCATCTTCCCATTTAATTGTTTCTTTTGATGCTGCACATGAGCCACTTAAAAACATGTAATCATTCGACATATCTTTGAAAATAACTTTTCTGTAACTGCTTGGATGAATGTTCTGCTTCATTTTACTTTTTTGAATTGATTTTTTTTAATTGGATGGCAAAGATAATTTTTTTATCAATAATACCAAACTTTACTTATTACTATTTTTATGTACTGTTATTGTAACGAAAATTGAATAGGCAATGTAAACTGAACTGCTACTGCTTTACCATTTTGTTTACCAGGATTCCACGATTTCATTTTTTTCACCACATCAATTGCTGCTTGGCCGCAGCCATCACCAATATCTCTAATCACTTTAATATCATTTATAGCACCTGTTTCAGTTACTACAAATTGTAAAATAACTTTACCTTCAGTAGTATTATCTCTTGCCCTTGTTGGGTATTTTAAATTTTCTGAAATCCACTCTCCCATTTTTTCCTCTCCACCAGGATAGGCTGGCATTTGCTCGGCAAATAACAAAATAGTAGGTTTTGCATCTACTTCTTTCCCAATATTAGGGTCAGTAACTAATTGCTCAGGGCCATCCGTTGTACCTTCTTGTGTTTTATTACTAATTACCACCTTTTGTACTTCTTCTTGCTTCGGTGGATCTTCATGCACCTCTTCATCTTTTTTAATAACTGGTGGGGTAAACTTAATGGTTGCTTTTAAAGGTGGTGGCGGTGGTGGCGGTGGCGGTGGTGGAGTTTTATCCACAGGTGGTGGCGCTTTAATATCAGCCAAATCAACCAAACTAGCTTTTGGTTTTTCAATTACAGCGGTTGGTTTAATTTTTTCCCAAATTACGGGCCCACCTAAGCATAATACGAAAGTAAAAAACGATATAATAAACCCACGAACAACGTGTTTATCATATACTTTTCGTAATAAATATGCGCCATAATTTTTATTGCGTCCGTCAAACACAATATCATTTAAATCGGCATTTTTAATATTATTTATATCCATTTTTTTTGTATTAGTTGTTTGAAAATAAAGGTTGGGTGTTAATTATTCAACAGCAACGCTTTGTATCATATCTTTTTCGGGTTTTGATATATCAACAATGGCATAAATATGAATATCGCATATTTTCATTTCATCTAATATATCAACTACATTTTTATAATTACTTTCTTCATCAGGTTTAATCAAAACCACCATTCCATCACTTTTTTCTTTGGCGCTAAGGTTAGGATTGGTTTCAACTTCTTGTTTTCGGCGCAATAATGCCTGACGAATACTTTTTTTGCCATCGTTAAAATACCCTACTTCAATATGCGTATTTTCAGCATCTTGGCCTGTGCCGGTGTAATAAAAAACCCTATTTTCTTTTCCTAAAATTAAAGTAATGGCTCGTGATTCTTTAATTTTCATATTATCTTTTGTAGGGTTGTTTTTATCGGGCATACCTAGTTCCATTACCATGGGTTTGCTAAAAGTGGTAGTAACCATAAAAAAAGTTACCAATAAAAATCCTAAATCAACCATTGGAGTCATATCAACTCGTGGGGAGCTTTTTTTACCTCCCCCTGTATTTACTTCTGCCATAATTTATTTTTTTGCTAAAGGGTTTGCCTCTAAATTGGTAATTAAACTAAATTGATTTACGTTCTGCTTTTGCAGTATAGCTATTACAGTTTTCACAGCTGGATATTGGGTTTTCATATCGCCTTTGATGGCAAAACGCAATTTTGTATCGCTACTTTGTTTTACACTACGTAACCGATATACCCAATCAAACAACTCACATTTTGAAAAATTTTCAGTAGTATCTAAACCAATACCTGGCATTTTACCTGCAATTTCATCACGTGATGTAGGGTCAGCGCTTAGTAAGGTTTTCATATTATTCATAGGTGCTCCAAACGGACCAATGTTTGAAAAAACAACTTTTTCAGCATCAGTGAATTTGATGTTATATTTTTCGGCCATCATATTCAAGGCTTGCACACGTACTTGTTGTTGATCAACATCCAAAAAAACTCGGCCATCTTTACCAATTGAAATTACAGCCATATCTTTATTAGGGATAGGTATTGATACAATGGAAGAGGGAATATCAACCGTTAAAGGTTCAGGCGGACGAAACTGTGTAGTAAGCATAAAAAAAGTAAGCAACAAGAAAGCCACATCGCACATGGCCGTCATGTCAAGCGCTGTACTTTTACGCTTTATTTTTATTTTTCCCATTTATTAAATTATTGATTTAATTGTTGATGAATAATTTTCAGAGATTAGATGTAATTCATGATTTGTTTCCATAATCATCACTCATTTATTATCTGAAAATAAATTAAATTAGTTTTTAGAAGCAAAAGTTTGTGTAATGGTAAATCCTGCTTCTTCAATACCATAGCTTAATTCATCAATTGCAGATGTGAAATAATTATACATAATAATAGCAATTGCTGAAGTACCAATTCCTAACGCTGTATTAATTAAGGCTTCAGAGATACCCGTAGATAGTGCTGCTGCATCAGGCGCACCTGCTGCTGACATGGCTTGAAACGAACGAATCATCCCTAATACGGTACCAAACAATCCGCCCAAAGTGGCAATTGATGCAATGGTTGCAATAATAGTTAAATTCTTTTCTAACATTGGTAACTCTAATGATGTAGCTTCCTCTACTTCTTTTTGAATGGCTAATACTTTTTGATCACGGGTTAAATGTGAATCGCTTTGCATTTCAGCATATTTATCTAATGCTGCTTTTACCACATTTGCTACTGAACCTTTTTGCTTATCACAAGATGCTTTTGCTGCTGCAACATTACCGCTTTCTAAGCTATATTTAATATTACGAACAAAATCGGTGATACTTCCGCTTCCTTTTGCTTTAGCAATAGTTAATAATCTTTCAATAGTAAAAGTTAATACTGTAATTAAAAAAGTAATCAAAAATGGTACAACTATACCACCTTTATATACTATTCCTAAAAAATTACCTGCTAATGGTTTGTTTTCATTATCGCCGCCTTCAAAATTGGCGCCATTACCCATCATAAATTTCCAAAGACAAAATGCTACTGCAAATGCTAAAGGTATTACAATCATTGCTAACATTGAACTCATGTTACGACCTGAAGCTGGAGGTGTGCTGGTTGATTTGTTTTCTGCCATGTTACTTTAATTTTAGTTTAATTTGAATTTTAGTTTATTGATTAATTTGATTTTTTTTATCGGGACACAAAAATAGTTTTAGGATTGAATAACGCAAGTAATGATGAATTATTTTTTTGTAAATTTTACTAACAAAAAACAAGGTTTTAAGGCTATTGATGTTAATAATTACAAATTGGTTGCATGAATAATAAATTTAAGTTTTCAAAATATACATCATAATTAAACCCCTGAATAATTAAAAGGTGATATTGCTTTTAATTCAAATTTGATTGCATCAGCTACTTGCAACCCATCTATAAAATCATGAATTAATTTTTCATTTACAACGTCAGCTCCTCTGGTTAAGGCTTTCAAAGCTTCGTATGGTGCAGGGTAATTTTCACGACGCAATATTGTTTGAATGGCTTCCGCCACAATCATCCAATTTTTTTCTAAATCAGCAGTGATTGCTTTTTCGTTCAATACTAATTTTGATACGCCCTTCAATATTGAATTAATACTGATTTGAATGTGTGCTGCTGGCACACCTATGTTTCTTAAAACGGTTGAATCTGTTAAGTCACGTTGCAATCGGCTGATAGGTAATTTTTCAGATAAATGCCCTAGCAGTGCATTGGCTAAACCTAAATTTCCTTCTGCATTTTCAAAATCAATAGGGTTTACTTTATGTGGCATGGCACTACTTCCTACTTCATCTTTTTTTGTTTTTTGTTTGAAATATTCCATGGCAATATATTGCCAAATATCACGGCAAAAATCAATTAATATAATATTGATGCGGCGCAAATTATCAAACAATGCAGCTAATGAATCATAATGCTCAATTTGAGTGGTGTTTTGCATACGGGTTAAGCCTAAATTATGATTGACAAAATGGTTGGCAAATGCTTTCCAATCATGCGTTGGATAGGTAACAAAATGTGCATTAAAATTACCAGTTGCACCACCAAATTTAGCCGCCATTGGTATGCTTGCAAGTGTGTTTATTTGGTTTTGTAATCGCTCAACAAAAACCAATATTTCTTTACCTAATTTAGTAGGTGAAGCCGGTTGCCCATGCGTATGCGCCAACATTGTAATTGATGCCCAATCATTAGCAAATACGTTTAGTTCAGCTACTACTTTTTCAATTTGAGGTAAATATATTTGATGCAACCAATGTTTGATTGATAAAGGGATTGCTGTATTATTAATATCCTGTGAAGTAAGCCCAAAGTGTATAAATTCTTTAGCATCGCCAATATTTAATTCCGTCATTTTTTCTTTCAAAAAATACTCTACTGCTTTTACATCATGGTTTGTAATGGCTTCTAAATCTTTAATTTTTTGAGCTTCATTTTCCGAAAAATTATTAGCAATATTTCGCAAATCATAATACAAATTTTTATCGAAATTTTGCAGTTGAGGCAATGGCATTTCGCATAGCGCTATAAAATATTCTACTTCAACAAAAACCCTGTATTTTATTAAAGCAAATTCAGAAAAATAATTAGCTAATGATTGAACTCCTTTACGGTAACGCCCATCAATAGGGCTTATGGCGGTAAGTTGATTTAATTGCATGCCACAAATATACTAAGTAGCTTTGATTATTAACCACGAATTGGAGATTGAATATTATTCTTAAAACCAATCGTTACCAATAAGCGTTTTAAGGGTTGAAATAGTTGCAGGAATATCTGTAGCATTATAAATTAAAGATGACATGGCAAAACCATTATTGCCAACTGATTTTAATGGCTCAATATCAGTTATTTGAAGCCCACCAATGGCAACAATGGGCATTTTTTTATTTCTTAAAAAATCATTTTCATAAATACTTTTATATCCATCAAAACCAATAATTGGATTTAATTTTTGTTTGGTTGTTGTAAATGCAAAAGGCCCTAAGCCAATATAATCAACCCCTTCAGCAAATGCTTTTTTTATTTGTTGAATATTATTGGTTGATGTACCAACTATTTTATCAGCACCAATTATTTTTTTTGTTTCTGCAATTGATAAATCTGTTTGCCCAACATGTACACCATCAGCTTGTAATTGCAGTGCTGCCTCTACTTTATCATTAACAATAAATGTGATTGAATGGCTTTTGCAAATTGATTGTACTTCAGTAGCAATTTTTAAAAAATCATCAAGGTTATTTTCTTTATCTCGGTACTGAATCCAATGGATACCGCTTTTGGCTATGGTTTCAATAGTTTTAAAAAAAAGTGATGAATACGAAGGTTGTGGGGTAATGAATTGAAGTGTTGAAATCAGTTTTTGCATTATTGATTTACTTCAAACTTGCTAACTATTGCAATATCGGGTGTATCAACTCTTATAAAGTATAAGCCACGTGAAAGATTTTGTAAAAAAAGTTGTTTATCAGCACCTTCAAAAATTTGAACTAATACTTGCCTTCCTAAAATATCATAAATAGCTATTGTTTTTTTTGCTTCAGCCAATGATGGGTCAATGGTAACTTTTAAATAATCTTTCACCACATTAGGGTCAAACTTAATGGGATTAGTTAATGTCATATCTTTTGCAATGGCAGCTGCGCCGCTGGTTTTGTATATCACATTACTGCTTTGTGCAAATATATTAGTGGTTAATAATGATGCTATTATTAAAGTAAAAATGTATTTCATGATTCAAACAAAATTAGGTTTTTGCAAATTGCAGTTGCAATATACAAACTTTAATAACTGATTGCAAATTTATTTTCAATCATAAAAAAAAGCCATTTTCAAATGATATGAAAATGGCTTTTAAAAATATGGTACTACAATTTAAAGGTAGGCTTGCAAACCGATGTTAAATCGTAAGCTATTTCCACGGCTTTTAATATTTTGAATATTGTTGATTGTGCTTGAATTAAATTCGGTTTTTGAAGATAAATACTGATATTCTAAAAATCCTTCAATGCCTAATCTTTCAGTAAGAAAGATGGCTACACCTGGCCCGAAGCCCAAAACGGTTCCGTTGATATTGCTTTTAGGAATAAGACTTCCTGAATTTGAATATTTACCGATACCATAACTTACTTCGCCAAAAGGTGCAATTTTGCCCACTTTTTTATAATAACGCATAAAGGCGCTCAAATTTGCATTAGCATTAAAGCTATTGTTTAGATTTTGATATTTATTTGAAATTTCATATCTTAATTTTAATCCCAAGGCAAAATTATGCGCTAAAAAAATACCGATATTTGGCGAAATGGCTAAATTTAAATTTGTTGGCGTTGTGGTAGATGTTGTTGCCAAACCATTGTTGTAGTTTGTTTTTTCTTTTGCTTCACTCCAATTAAAATTTACAATTCCACCGGCTAAAATTTTACTTCTATCAGTTTGTTGCGCAAATGATGAAATGCTTAATAAAGCCAATGCAGCTACTAATAATGTTTTTTTCATGTTATTATTTTTTTGTTTTGATAATGAGCAAATGTAAAATATCTGCCTTGTATTTAGTTATATAATTTGTTTTTTTTGTTGGTATATTTGGTTGGCTAAATCAATCCATTGCTCCACCGTTAATTGCTCAGCACGTTTATCTAAAGTAGATGATTCAATTTTTGAAACGTCAGTATATGATTTTAGTGCATTGCGCAAAGTTTTTCGGCGCTGACTAAACCCGGCTTTTACCGATTGAAACAAACATTTTACATCATCAATTATAAATGGTATTTCATGCCTTGTATAGCGCACAACACCGCTATTTACTTTTGGTGGTGGGTCAAAAAAATGAGGTGGTACATCCATCATATAATCCACTTTATAAAATGCTTGCGATAAAACCGATGTAACGCCATATACTTTATTACCAGCTTTGGCAGCCAATCGTAAGGCTACTTCCTTTTGAAACATACCCACCATTTGTTTTACTTGGTGGCGTTGCTCAATTACTTTAAAAACTATTTCGGTAGAAATATTATAAGGAAAATTGCCAATTACATTTACTACTTCATTGCTAAAATATTTTTCAAAATCAACCTTTAAAATATCTTCATGTATAAATTTTATTCCTTTAAATTTTTCAGGAATTAATTCAGCCAAACGATTATCAACATCAACCGCTGTTAAATTATTGGGATATTTTTCAAATAAAAATTTAGTTAAAATTCCTAACCCTGGCCCTACTTCAACTACTTGTCCTTCGGGGTTTAATAAAGCTTCAACTATATCTAAAGCAATACCATCATCTTTTAAAAAATGCTGCCCTAACGATTTTTTATGTGCAAATTTATTGTTCAATTTTATTTTACTTCTTTTATTAGTTTTAACAACTCAGTATAAGTACCGCCACGGGCAGCAATAATTTCTTTTCCAAAAATATAATTGCCTGAGCCATTAAAATCGGTTACAAATCCACCAGCTTCTTTCACCAAAATTGCACCACCTGCTACATCCCAAGCATTCAAATTAAATTCAAAAAAAGCATCGCCTCGGCCTGCTGCAACATACGCCAAATCAAGCGCTGCCGAGCCTAATCGCCTAAATGCTCTACCTTCAGTTACTAAACGCCTTATAATATTTAAAAAACGCTCCAACACATCTGTTTCATTATAAAAAAAGCCCGTAATGATTAACGATTCATACAATGTTTTTTGCTTTGAAATATCCAATTGTTTACCATTTAAAAAAGCTCCGCCATTTTTAAATCCATAAAATTGTTCATTTCGGCTTACATCGTGTACTATTCCTAAAATCACTTCATCGCCATGCATTAAACCAACACTTACCGAGTAAAATGGCATACCGTGTAAAAAATTTGTTGTGCCATCCAATGGGTCAATCACCCAAGTGAATTCTTTTTTTGTTTGTTCAATTGAATTTTCTTCAGTAATAAAGCCAGCTTCAGGCAATACTTTATGTAATCCTTCCACTAACATTTTTTCAGATGTTACATCAACTTCACTTACTAAATTATGAAGCGATTTAAATTGTGGTTCAATTTCATTTAATCGTAATGACTGAATAAAAATATATTCAACGGCTTGATTTACCACCTTTCGTGACTCTGATAAAATTTTTTCAAGTTGAAGATTGTTCATTATATCTTACATTTTTTTTAAAAGTTAAAACTACTAAAATCAAAATTGCCAACAATACAAATGCCCATTCCATTTCATTTCCAAACTGAACAAATATAGTTTTATCAAACATCATCTTTGCTTGATGTTTTACAACATCTGATTGCCAATATTGAGTTTTTGAAATTACATTTCCTTTTTCATCAATAACCCCACTAATGCCTGTATTGGCGCATTGCAGCACCTCTCTCCTATTTTCAATGGCACGTAATTTAGCAAACTCAAAATGTTGTTTATACCCTGGTGTTTCACCCCACCAACCATCATTGGTAATAATCAACAAAACATTTGCACCGTTTTTTACAAAGCCCGAAACAAAGCTACCATAAATAGATTCATAACAAACCATTGCGGCAATTTTGAATTGATTTGCTGCAAGATTTGTACGCTCAGGTTGTGTTCCATTATTAGTTGAAGCACCACCCATATCAATTAATAATGGTTTTAAAAATTTGAAAAAACCTGGGTAAGGCATCCTTTCAACGCCAGGTACCAATTTTGATTTATAATATTTTTGAAATTGTTGAGTAGTATCAATAAGTACTGAAGCATTGAAAATATCTGCATATTTTGTGCTTACTCCTACTCTTTCAGCAGTTGGCGTTTTTGCAATATCATAAGCCTCAATGATAGATGCCCCCGTAATTAATTTTGCTTTTGGATACTTTTTTAAAAAATTTTTAATTGTAATGATTTGTTCATCGTTATTAAAATTATCTAACCAAATACCTGTTGATAAAGCCGTTTCGGGCAATGCAATGATGGTGCTTTGTTGAGCATCAATATTTTTTTCAATCAAATTAAAAAATTTATTGAGCTGATTAGATGAAGATCCTTCAGTAAATTTTTCATTATAAGGATCAATATTAGGCTGAATTAATAAAAAATTTTGTGTTTGATTTTTATCCATTGAGTGCTTTGCATCATACACAAATTCAACCATAAATGAAAACAATATAGGTATAGCAATAATAGCCACAGGTTTTATCCAACGTGTGGTTACTGGCAATTTATGATATTTAAAAATGGCTAAAAATAAGCTAATGTTGGCAGCCCAAATCCAAACACTACCGCCTAAATGTCCTGTAAATTCATACCACTGAATCCAATGTATTTGTGATGTAAATGCATTGCCTAATGTGAGCCAAGGCCAAGTGAACTCCCAGGTTAAATGTATTTTTTCAAAGGCTACCCAAAAGATAATTAACACCATCCATCTATAATCTGACTTAAATTTTTGTTCAACAAAATAGTATAACAAAACAGGTACACTTTGTAGTAAAGCATTTAAAATAATGGCAGCAATTGCACCACCAGCCGATGCATTATATACCCACCATGTTGATGCAATATTCCAAGTTAAAAATGTAGTGTAAGTTACTGCAAACCTTTGCCATGCTCGGTTTTCAGATTTACGTAATTGCTCCAACGATAATAGCATGGGCACTAATGCTACAAACAATAATGGTGCAAAATCAAACATCGGAAATCCAAGCCAAAGCAACAATCCTGATACAAAAGCTTGCAAATAAATTTTACTAAATTTCATTACTACATTAGGTTGGGTAATTAAACAAGGATGGTTCAAATGTAATACGATTTATAAATATTATTTTATCATTTCAATTTTTCAATTTATTTTAATAGTATAGCTTAGTTCTAATTTTTATGACAAGAAAAATTTATAAAAGTTATTGAGTTAATAGGTTATTAGGTAATACAAAAGGGTTTCTCTAATAACTTAATAACCGAATAACTTCTTAGTAAAATGTCACAATATTCAGAAAACAGCCAATATTACTAAATTGTTACATTAAAACTTAACCACTACTATACTTTTAATTAAAGTATCTTC
The DNA here is from genome assembly GCA_041165265.1 of Bacteroidota bacterium. GTDB lineage: Bacteria > Bacteroidota > Bacteroidia > Chitinophagales > CAIODY01 > CAIODY01. Next base: position 11,004 of record JBEANU010000245.1, read on the forward strand.
GCTAATAAATTTAAACAGATTATTTTGAAAAAAGAGAACAACAGATTGAACGAAAACAAGAAAAAAAATCAGCCACAAACACCAGCTACAACTACAAAAAAAGCTGCTAATATTGAAACATTTGAAGGCGTACTAGATATGAATAGACACGGCTATGGCTTTGTGGTAAATGCTTTGCGGCCTGGCGAAGATATTTTGGTACGAAATAAATATTTACTAAGTGCAATAAATGGCGATACCGTTTTAGCAGAAATAACGAATGCCAACAAAAGTAAGCCTGAAGGAAAAATTATTAAAATAATAAAACGAGCTAACGAATTTTTTACAGGAATTGCACACGTTAAAAAAGATTTTGCATTTATATTATTGGATAAAAAATATGGAATGACAAATGATGTTTTTGTACCTGCAAAATGGTTAAAAGGTGCAAAAGATGAAGATAAAGTGATTATTAAAATAATGGATTGGGAAGGTGGAAAAAATCCAATTGGAAAAATTGAAGAAATATTAAGTGGCTCATCCGTAAAAGAAATAATGTGGAAAACCATATTGATGGATCATGGCTTTCCGCTTGAGTTTCCGAAAGAAGTAATGGCCGAAAGCGAAAGCATTTCAACTGAAATTAGTAAAGAAGAAATTGCAACCCGACGTGATTTTAGAAACATCACCACATTTACCATTGACCCTGAAACAGCAAAAGATTTTGATGATGCACTTTCCATTTTAAAATTAAAAAATGGAAATTTTGAAATAGGAATTCATATTGCTGATGTAAGCCATTACGTGCAACCCAATACTGCATTAGATAAGTTTGCTTACGAAAAATCAACAAGTGTTTATTTAGTAGATGGAACATTGCCCATGTTGCCTGAAAAATTATCTAATGAATTATGCTCCTTAAAACCGAATGAAGATAAACTTTGCTTTAGTGCAGTGTTTGAAATTGGCAATGATGGCGCAATACACCATGAATGGTTTGGTAAAACAATTATTCATTCAAATAAAAGATTTACTTACGAAGAGGCACAGCAAATTATTGAAAACCGTGAAGGATTATTTGTAGATGAGCTTATCACCTTAAATTCAATTGCACATATTATTCGTAAAAAAAGATTTGCCGAAGGCTCAATTAATTTTGATACAGTTGAACCAAAATTTAAATTAGATGATGATGGAAACCCCATTGCCATCATTTTAAAGGAACGAAAAGATGCACATTTATTAATTGAAGATTATATGCTTTTGGCGAACAAACATGTAGCAAAATTAATGAATACGGCTATCACCAAAGGCTTATCAGTAGCTTTTCCGTACCGCATACATGATTTACCAGATATTGAAAAATTGAAAAATTTTAATGAATTTGCCAAGCAATTTGGCCAACGAATTAATATCACCACTCCTAAAAAAATTGCTGAATCATTTAATACAATGATGGAAGAATTAAAAGGCAAGCCTGAAGAAAATATCCTCACATCATTAGCCATTAGATGTATGGCAAAAGCAATTTATTCCACCAAAAATATTGGGCATTATGGGCTTGGATTTGTTGATTATGCTCACTTTACATCACCAATCCGTAGGTATCCTGATGTATTAGTTCATCGTATTTTATTTGAAAAATTACAACAGCAACCATTTATTTATCAAGATACTTTAGATGAAATTTGTAAACATTGCAGCGCCCAAGAACGCAAAGCAACTGAATGCGAACGTGAAAGTATTAAGTATAAACAAGCTGAATATTTAAAAACACAAGTAGGTGAAATTAAAGATGGTATTGTATCAGGCGTTACATCGTTTGGTGTATTTGTGCAGCTAATTGATAGCCATTGCGAAGGAATGGTAAGCCTACGTAATATGAATGAACCGTATGAATACAATGAAAAAACATTAAGTGTTACTGCTAAATATAGCGGCAAAAAATATACATTAGGCAATGCTGTTTCAGTAAAAATTAAAGCCGCAAATCCTGAAAAGAAAGAAATTGATTTAATTTTTTTGGAGTAAAATTATTTTTGCTCAACATCTTTTATCATTCGTACTTTCTTGGTTTTAATATACCCTTTTTCTTTAGGTTTTGAATTATCAAAAAACGGAACTGGCGTTGGTGCTGTTCTATAAGTAATATTGGGCAATGCCTCTAAATATTCCCATCGGTTGTTCATCCAATTAAATGCTTCGTAGGTACCATCAGGATACATATCATATCCACGAGGTTTGCCTGGCATTTCAGCTTTACCTTGCAAAGCTTGTTTGGTGATTAAATGATCAAAAATTACTTGCTGCAATTCAGCATTATAATTTAATGAAACTACAGCTTCCTTATTATAAGTAAGTACAAAGCGTTTCATCAATTTTTCTTGATTATCCTGCTTCATATAAATTAATGAATAACCAAATACAGGATTTTTGTTTTTATCAAAATATAATGTTTCCATTACTTTTTTAATCTCCCTAGTGTTAGCACCTTTCCAACCAAATAAAGTGTACACAGTTTTACCACTTACCAATTTGGGCACTATATTATAATACATACAACCATACCATGAATCCTTTGAACATACTGTATCTTCAATATTTCTAATCAATGGTGATGCATCAAACAAAGGCATCAACTGAATTTTAGCATTGTTCATTTGTATGGTTCCAAAATATCTATATGTACCATTATGGCGCAATAAATTCCAAGTAATAATTCTGAATTTATTATCAGGTGATTGCACAATGCTTACGGTATTCAAACTATCAAATTTATATAAATACGATTGTGGTGTTTTTAATGCCCATACAAATTTTTTGATAAAAGCATAACATGATTTAGTTCGTACAATTTCCTCATTGCCGTACACCATTGAATCGGATAATATTTTCAAACTATCCTCAAAATATTGCAGTTTTACAAGGTTTGCAGGCTTGATAACAGGTGTTGGTGTTTGTGCTGATAAGTTAAAACTTAGCAACAAAATTAATAATAAAATAAGTGTATATCGCATAATGCAAGTTTACGTAATGGAATGAAAATAAGTTAATTTAAAAGTAAAGTTTGGTAACAATATGATGTTAATTTTTTGCTCCTCAATCTACAACAGCTTGGGTATAAATTTTTGGGATGGATAGTAATTGGCTTTCAATTTTGTAATTACTTTTATTAAAATAATTCAAAAAAAAATCATTTGAAAACAATACTCGTAACAGGTGCCAATGGTCAGTTGGGCAATGAATTAAAAAATTTTGGAACAGCATATCCTCAATTTAAATTTATTTTTTGTGATAGAAATGCTTTAGATATTAGTAAAGCCGATGCAGTACAAACTTTTTTTAATCAGCATAAAATTGATGCAGTAATTAATGCCGCCGCTTATACCGCAGTAGATAAGGCTGAAACTGATTATGATAATGCAGTAATGGGTAATGCAACCGCTATTGAAAATTTAGCACATGCATGTATTAGCAACAATTGTGTTTTAATTCATGTATCTACAGATTATGTATTTAATGGCAATAATACTGAGCCCTATCAACCTTATGAAAGCACCAACCCTATTGGGGCGTATGGCAAAACAAAATGCTTAGGCGAAGAAATAATGCAACAACTTTTTATCAGTAAAAAATTAAAAGGGTTGATTGTACGAACCAGTTGGGTATATAGTTCGTATGGTAATAATTTTGTAAAAACTATGATTAGATTAATGAACGAACGCCCTGAATTAAAAGTGGTTGCTGATCAAAAAGGACGACCAACATATGCCCATGATTTAGCGGACGCTTTATTAAAAATAACCTATAAAATATTGAGTACAAAAGGCGAATATTTCATTCAGAATAAATTGCCTATATATCATTATGCAAATATTGGTGAAATTACATGGTTTGAATTTGCGGCTGAAATTGCTGAACAAATTAATTTTACAGGCATGGTACATCCAATTACAACTGCTGATTTTCCAACAGCGGCACAACGCCCTGCATATAGTGTTTTAGATACTAATAGTATTGAATCAGATTTTGAAATTACAATACCAGATTGGCAAGATAGTTTGCAAGTTTGCTTAAGAAAATTGAGGCATAAATAATAATTGTGATATAAAATATAATACACCAAACCTGCACTTGATTTTAGGAGAAAAAATCGCTAACTTCTTGGCTGGAGTTTCTTCTTCGATTTGAAAATACAAAATTGCTAATGGTTGAAATATGATGAGCTAACGAAGGAGGGATTAACGAAATTAAAACTTTATGTTATACGCTGCCAAGCTGTTCCTTCGGAGCACAACCGTTTGAAGTTTCGATACTGTTTGTTAAAGGGGTTTTGCTGTGCCGTTTCAAATACTTATTATCAAGGTATGACTTTTTTAAGAACCCAAATTAATCCGAAAGCGAAAAACATAAAACCCATGAATAGTAGAAGCGAAAAAACTCTTTCTTTCATTGGTGGTTTGTAACCTTCTTCTTTTCCATCAAAATAAGTTTGTCCCGATTTGGTTGCAAAAATTACAGTCGGCTTGTTTGTGGCATTTGGATAATCTTTATAAAACAAAGAAGTCAGCACACGAAAGTAGCCAACGAAAAGTAGAGGCAGTGCAGCAACAAATAGTGGCAGCTGATTGTAATTGGTCAGAGCTTGTTTAATAATGCTTACAACAAGAATGGCAAGTGCAATAAAAACAAATTGGCGAAATGAATTATTGTCAATAATCTTTTGTGAGTACATAAATATTCCGAAGTAGCCTACAAAACCAATCGCTAATGAAAAGATGTCGAGGTGATGAACATTAGTTTTGCCATAGGTCATAAACTCGGCAAAAATTACAGCCAGTACAATCATTACATAAATTGTCAATAAGATTTTGTTGCCGTCTATTTTATTTTTATCTATGTCCAAGTTTATGTTCGTTTTATGCAATCAGTTCAAATTTAGCACTGCCGCCAAATATTTGCTTATAAAAGTTTTGGAGCTTGCCAAAGGTGAGGAAATTGAAGCACAAATATTTAATTTAGCAATTCAGCACCACTTTTGGCAAACCCTTGTTGTACGGTGTTTTATTTTTCTGCTTATATTCTTATCACTAAATCTAAATGTCCGCCAAGTCCAATTTCTACAATTTTCTGTAAGGTTGAAATTCTAACTTCTTTTAAGTTGTTTTCAATTCTTGAAATGTAACCTTTGTTTGTTCCACATTTTTCAGCAAGTTGTTCCTGAGTAAGTCCTTTGTCAAGTCGTGCTTGCTGAAGCATAACCCCTAGTTTGAAAGTTTCAAATCCTGTGTCAAAACTGTCACGTTTTTTTGATCCTTTCTTTCCATATTGTTCGTCTACAAATTGGTCAAGAGATATTAAATTACTTTTTTTCATTTTCTTACTTTTTTACTTTTTCTTTTTCTGCAAAATATTCAGCTTTAATTTTCTCTGCTTTTTCAATTTCTTGTTTTGGTGTCTTTTGTGTTTTCTTTTGAAATCCATTTGCCAAAACAATTAATTTACCTTCGTCAAAAAATGAGAATATTCTAAAAATGTCACTTCCTTGTTTCACTCTAATTTCGTAAATTCCATCTGTAGTTTCTATGTGCTTAAAATATTCTTCTGGAACAATTTGTAAAGTCTCAACAAGTTTGATAGTCCAAATTATTTTCTCCTTTACTTTTTGCTTCTGTTTATCGTAGAAGTCAGTAAAATAGTTTTTGTATAAAAAAGATTATCGGCACTTTTCATTGTTCATTAGCACCAAGATAAATAAGTTGTCCGAATGTGCAACAAACATTTTCGCTAAAATGTTCGAACTGTATAGTAAAAAAAACGCATACAACGTCAGTCTGTGAAAAAACTGTCGTTAATTATTTTCAAAAATAAGGAAAAAAAATATACAAAATGCGCAAAGAAGATTTACTACAAAAAAAATTAGTTTTTCAACTGCGCAACATGATAATAAAGCTATTATGACGATGGGGTATAACTTATAAATTTAGTGTTGTAGTTTTAATATAAGCATCGAGCGATTATTTTGCCACTGCATAAAACAAAAAAGCGAATTTCAAAAAATGAAATTCGCTCTTTTAGTTTTTTCGTATTTTAAATTACGCTTTGTAATTTTTAATATAATCTTTCATCCATTCAGTAGTTACTGATTTTGGCCGTTCTAATGGTAAGCTTAATGCACGGCTCCAACACAATTGCGCTAATACACCTAATGCACGGCTTACACCAAACAACACAGTGTAAAAATCATTTTCAACTAAACCATAATGAACCAATAATGCACCACTATGTGCATCAACATTTGGCCAAGGATTTTTAATTTTTCCTTTGCTTCCTAATATTTCAGGTACTACTTCGTACAATGCCCAAACAATATTTACCAACTCATCATGTGGCATATATTTTTTTGCAAATTCCATTTGTGCTGTAAAACGTGGATCGGTTCTTCTTAACACAGCATGGCCATAGCCTGGCACAACTTTGCCTTCAGCCATTGTTTTATTTACATAATCTACAATTTGTTGTTTGCTTGGTACACCACCGCCTAATTCTTCTTGCATGTTTTGTATCCATCTTATCACTTCTTGATTTGCTAAGCCATGCAACGGGCCGGCTAATGCATTCATACCTGCTGCAAATGATAAATAAGGGTCAGCTAAGCCGCTACCCACACAATGAACAGTATGAGCAGATAAATTTCCACCTTCGTGATCAGCATGAATAGTTAAATATAAGTGCATTAAATACTGAAACTCTTTTTGTTCAAAGCCTAACATGTGAGAAAAGTTAGCACCCCAATCCAAATAATGGTCTGGTTCAATATGAACGCCGCCTTTGTAAGTTCTTCTATAAATATATGCTGCTACACGTGGCAAACGTGCAATTAAGTTCATTGAATCTTCAAAAGTGTAATCCCAATAATCTTTTTTACTCATTCCTTTGCGGTATGCTTTTGCAAACAACGATTCAGTTTGCATAGCCATGATGGCTGTTGTAAACTGGGTCATTGGGTGTGTTGCAATAGGTAATGAATCTAAAACATCAAATACATGCTTAGGCACTACGCTTCGTTTTGCGAACACAGTAGATAAGTGTTTTACAATTTCTTCAGATGGTAATTCGCCCGTTAACATTAAATAAAAAATTCCTTCAGGCAAAGGTTCAGTGCCGCCTTCAGCCTTTGGTAATTTTTCATGTAACTCAGGTATTGAATAGCCTCTAAACCTAATGCCATCAATAGGATCAAGCAATGATGTTTCAGTCACCATACTCATAATATCCCTCATACCACCATAAGCTTGTGATATAGTTACATTATCCAAAACCTTGTCGCCGTGTTCTTTTAATAAGGTTTTTACTTCATCTGCCATTGGCATGGCTACTGTTTTAAATTTGTCTTTTACGATGCCCATTACTAATATTAAATTATATAGAAAAAGAATTAAAGTTATTGAAGTGCCAAATATACAAAAAGCAATTTGTGTTTTAATAACTCATAACAATCATTTTACATTGAAAGTTCATTTTTTTTCAAAAATAGAAAAGCCACATTTGTTTAGAATGTGGCTTTTAGTTTTTTATTGCTTTTTTAAAATTATTTTACTACAATTTTTCCTTCCTTTACTACTCCTAATTTTGAAATTATTTTATAAAAATATACGCCTGTATTCAAATTATAGTTAGATAAATTAATTTCATTTTCAGCTTGTAATGTTACACATTTTGATCCCAAAACATTATATAGTTCAATAACTGATGGGTTTGAAATTCCAGTAATTTTCAGTATTCCTTTTGAATCAATAGGATTAGGAAATACTTTAATTAATTCAGCACCATCAACAATATTAATGCCCGTAGGTTGTGGTGGTGGTACAACATCGTTATCCTTTATATGAATAGTATGTATAAAACTTGAACCAATGATACAATTATTTGTAGCCACCAATGATAAAGTAATATCTTCATTTGATTCAACTTGTAAATCATCTAAAATATTCACCTGAATGTTAGTATTACTTACGCCTGCTACAACCGTTGCCGGAGCATTAGTTACAATGGAATAATCAATAAAATTAGATGCTATTCCGCCAATTGAAAATGTAAATCCTAAAGGAAAACTATTGGCATTTAAAATTGTGATTGGAATATATATTGTTCCAACGCTTTCATTTACAGTGGTTGACGATGTTGCAAAATATAAAGTTGGTGTTCCTGCGGCTAAATCATCATCTAAAATAGTTCCTATAAATGTATTGTTGGTTCCTAAAATTGCATTGTTAGTTGGGTTTGATAATGTGGCCACAAACGTTTCACTTGGTTCAATTATTAAATCATTAATAATATTTACACTAATGAATTGAGTTGTTGTTGAATTAGCCGGAAATGTAATTGTTTGTGGGGTAATAGTTGTAAAATCGGTACCTGATGTTGCTGATGAACCAATTATTGATACCGTAACTGAAGTAGCTGTGGTTGCAGGATTAGTAAGCTTTATACCTATTTGAACTGTACCTGCATTTTCATTATAATTAGCTGATGCATTTACAAATTGAATAACTGGCACCACTGTACCATCATTATCTAAAATATCAATTTGATGTGTTGTGTTAATCATTGTTGCATGCACTGCATTTATCATTGTAAAAATTATTGATTCGGTACTTTCTACTGCAAAATCATCAATTACTTGAACCGAAATAGTAGCCGACAAATTTCCTGGAGGAATTTTTACAACTGCATTAGTAGTTATCATGTTTGAATAATCTAAACTATTTGTTGCTGAACCAGTGATGTTATAAATCACTTTTACGGTATCGCAATAAACATGTGATAAACTAATTATTGTGTTTACAATACCTATATTTTCATTTACTGTAGCCACTGTTGGCGCATTGAATGATACAGTAGGCATGGTATCATTTGGTAAAATATTGATGGTATAAATTGAATCAATTCCTATTGTTGCACCATTACTTGCATTGGTTAAATGCAATACAATACTTTCAGTATTTTCAGGTAAACAATCATTTACAATATTCAATGGCACTTGAATTGTTGAATTAGCTGATGCAAAAGTGTACACACTATTTGTAAGTAAATAATCTGTATTTGCTGTAGCTGAAGATGCTGCCGTTGCTGATATATTTACAGTAAACGGGCCTGCAAAATTGGTATTTGATATTTTAACTGGTACGTTAATAGTTCCAACACCTTCATTCACATTTATTGTTTTTGGTAAACCAAAATTGATGATTGGAGTAGTATCATTATCAATAATTGTAATCGTAATAATACTATCAATTCCGTAATTTGGTGCGCCTGATAAATTTGATTTATTTGTTAATGCTAACACTATTGTTTCATTTCCTTCAACTAAAAAATCATCAACAATATGCAATGTATCAGTGGTACTTGCTGTAGTTGAATTAGCTGCAAAAGTGATGCATTGATATGGATGTTGATAATCAGATGCTGATACGGTGCCACTTACAACTGTAACACAAACTGTTGTAATATTTGCATTTGGATTTAATATTGTAATTGGAATATTGATAGTACCTGCTGATTCATTATAGCTTGCAGCCGATGTATTAAATTGCAAAGTAGGTGGCCCATCATTATCAACTATTGCAATTTGTGCATTTGATGTTGATGGAGTAGCATTGATGGCTGATGAAATATTTAGCCCTATTACTTCTGATGATTCTAACAAAACATCATCAATAATATTTAATGTAATATTTTTTATAGTATCCCCTGGATAAAATATTAATGTATCCGGAAATGAAATAGAATTATAATCTAATCCTAACCATGCTGTGCTGGTGTTGATGGAATCAATAATTACAGTAATAGTATCACAATATGTTTGATTTAATGTTACAGGAACAGTAACAGTTCCTACGTTTTCATTTACACTTTGTGTAAGTGGTGTTGCAAAATAAACTAATGGCAAAGTATCATTTGGTAAAATAGTAACTGTAAAAATGGTATCAGCATTTAAAGTGGCTCCGCCTGTGGTGTTGGTAAGATGAAACACAATTGTTTCAGCACCTTCGGGCATGCAGTCATCAATTATTGTTAATGGAACAGTTACCGTATTTGTGCCTACATTAAAAGTTAGTGTTTGATTATTAGTAAAAGTATAATCTGATGATTGAGATGTTGATGTTGCAACTACACTAATTTCAACCGTTTTAACGCTTGTAGGTGTTGTACCTATATGCACAGGCAAAAATATGGTGCCCACATTTTCAGTTACGGCAAGTGTTGTTGGCGTACTAAAACCTATTATTGATGCTGTATCATTATCAATAATTGTTAAAGTGTAAATGCTATCCATCCCTTTTTCTAAAGTATCGGTAGTGTTAAACGGATTAGTAAATTGCAATGTTACTGTTTCATTTCCTTCCACTAATAAATCATCAATAATAGTTAATGTATCATTTATTGGCGTTGTTGAATTAGGCGGAAAAATTAATGTTTTAGAGGTGTAGGTAAAATCAACGCCTTGAGTAGCAGAACCAACTCCTACAATCACCGTTACTTTGCTTGTATCATTGTTAGGATTGGTGATAGAAACAGGGATATTAATAACTCCAGCTGATTCTATTTGAGTATCTAAAGGCGTAATAAAATTAACCTGAGGATTGCCTCCACATGGATTCATGGTATGACTTCCTAAATAAGTAAATGTATTGGCTGGATAAGCTGTCCATTGATTTTGAACTACATTCCAACTTGTATCACCATTATTTACACTAGGGTTACGAACCAATGTGATGAATTGAGTAATATTACCAGATGCCCCCAAAGCCCAGCCACCAGTGGGGTTTGAACAAACTATACCAAAAATATCTAAAGTATCGCCATTAGGGTCAACTAAAATAAGGGCATCATTTCCATTAAAATTTAAATTACTCCAAATGGTATCACTTGCAGCAGCAACAATAGGGTCAACAGGTGATGCTCCATTATTAATTACGTATACACCATGTGCAGCAATATTGTTAGGCGGAAATGCAAATGATTGTACTTGCGTACAACTATTATTTGCCTTAATCAAAGTATAGCCAGCCATATTTATTGGCGCACCATTGGGGTTATAAATTTCAACTGTTTTATTGCCTGATGTTCCCGTTCCTTGTGGTGAAATATATTCACTGATAAACAAATCGGCACACGGCACGTGGTATTGCGCCTTTGAAACCAAAAAAGTGAAGATTAAAAAAAACAGTGTAAATAGTTTTTTCATTGATTTTAAATTTTGTTCAAAAATAAATTAAAATTCTCTGATTTTTTTAATAAAAAGTAAGCTAAAAAATTTACTGTTTTATTATAAATTGATGATGGTA
>JBEANU010000246.1:0-3148 GCA_041165265.1 Bacteroidota bacterium
AATATAATAATGAATGCTGCCAAACTACCACATCATCACTTGTACCATGAATGATTAATAATTTGCCTGATAAATTATCAACATAGTTTAATAAATTATTTTTCTTGAATCCTTCAGGATTTTCATTGGGTGTATCCATATACCGTTCGGTGTACATTACTTCATAAAAACTCCAATCAATCACCGGCCCTCCACAAACGCCAACTTTATACTTGCCGGGTGTTCTGGTCATTAATGAAGTTGTCATAAAGCCACCATAACTCCAACCATGAATTCCTAATCTGGCTGTATCAATAAACTTTAACCCTCTTAAGTAATTGTTTCCTTTAATTTGGTCAGCAATTTCAGCGGTACCCAATTGGCGGTGAATAATTTTTTCAAAATCAAAACCTCTATTTCCGCTTCCTCTGCCATCAACAGTAAAAACCACAAATCCTTCCTGAGCTAAATAATATAGCCATAAATCAGCTCCATTTAACCATGAATTATTAATTAATTGAACATGTGGGCCGTTGTACACATAGGTAATTGAAGGATATTTTTTAGTGCTATCAAAATTTGGAGGCAAAATCATTCTGGCAAATAATATAGTGTTATCTTCTGCTTTTAGTGAGATGATTTTTGTAGCACCTAACTTATAGTCTTTCAATGGGTTATCGGCCAATAAAATATTACTCCTTAATTTCCCTTTTTTATCATAAATGGATGATATACGTGGTATGGAGTGGCTACCAAACATATCTAAATAATCACCTGATTGTTCATTTAATAAAATGGTATGAATACCAGATTCATGACTAATTTGTTGGTAATTTGAAAAACCATTTAAATCAATACTGCAAATTTGCTGATCTAAGGGTGATGTAGTAGTTGCAGTAAAAAATAATTTATTTTTAATAGATGTAGTTCCGGCTACTGAAATCACATCCCAATCACCATGAGTTAATGTTTTTATTAATTCACCATTCACATCGTATAAATATAAATGATTATGACCTGTACGCTGACTTTGCCATACAAATGTTGAGTTGCTATTGGGCAAAAATTGAACTGGATTGGTTGGTTCAACCCAAATATTATTTTCTTCTTCAAGTATGGTTTTATTATAACTTCCTGATGCTGCATCATATTCATTCAACCATAAATGATTTGTTTTTCGATTTATTACAACTACATAAATATGTTTTTGATCATTGCTCCAAGCAATATTAGTAAGGTATTGATCGGCAGGGCCTAAAATATTTAAATACACAAGTTTCTGATTGATTGTATTATAAACCCCAATGCTAACTTCATGACTCTTTTCACCTGCCATTGGATATTTTATTTTATGTTCTTTGGCTGGTTTGTTTTCCAAATCAATGATTGGATAATCGGCAACCATGCTTTGATCCATTTTATAGAATGCTAACATATCGCCTTTTGGGCTCCAAAATGTTCCTTTTGATATTCCATATTCATCACGATGTACACTTTTACCATAAACTACTTCGTAACCTCCATCGGTGGTGATAGTTTGTAGCTTACCATTAAATGGTTTTATGAAAAGGTTATTTTTAGATACGTAAGCAATATTGTTAGATATTTTTGATACATCAATATTTTCGGCAGATTCATCTATAAAAAAATCTAATATAATTGAATCTTTTTTGTAATCATACCTGATTAAGCTATTTACATTTATAAACTGAAAGTATTCTGAGGTGGCTTTTAAAATTACTGGGATTTTTTTTAGCGTATCTAACTTTTTGCGCCTAAAAGCTTCATTTAATTTTGATAAGCTCCAAACTATTGTGGTTGGTTTTTTTTTCCAATCATATTTCACTAATTTATCGGCACCATTAATTTTACGAGTATAAAATAGGATAGATTTGTTTTCAACCCAAATAGGCTGACTTAATTTTTCAGGCGCTAAACTGGTTTTGCCTTTTAAAACGCAATCCTCAATAGTTAATTTTTTGTTTTGAGCCAATAAGTTAATGGTGCATCCAACGCAAATTAACAATATAATATATCGCATGATAATTAATTTTTTGTAAAAGTAAATTGGTACAAATTAAAATAATTTTTTTCGATAAAAGTACCAGCTGATAATGGCCGAAATACCTACTGAAATTAATATAGTAACTAAAAATGCATGGGGGTAATTTTGCCCCGGAATGCCAACGTTCATTCCGTAAAAACTTGCTACCAAAGCTGGTAATGAAAGTATTATGGTGATGGATGTTAATCGTTTCAATATCAAATTCATATTATTATTAATGATACTGGCAAAAGCATCCATAGTGCCACTTAATATATTGGCATAAATATTTGCAGTTTCTAAAGCTTGACTACTATCCACTAAAATATCTTCAATTATTTCTAATTCATCTTCATTAAATTTTAAAAAATTGGTACGTTTTAATTTTAATAAAAGCAACTCGTTCAAGCGTAATGCAGTTACAAAATATACCAAACTTTTTTGAATTGTCATTAAATTTAAAAGTTCTTCATTTCTATTACTATTATAAAGTTCCTCTTCATAAGTATTTCGTTTTATGTTTAATTCACGTAAATAATCCATAAACATTAATACATTTTTTTCAAGCAGCATTAATACAAATTGGGTGTTACTAACCTTGCTTGTATTTTTTAAAAATTGATTAAAAAATGAATTAGTGGCTGGGTTTTGATACGGCGAAATAGTTACTACATCATTACCTACTAAAATTATACCAATAGGCGCTGTAATGTGCAATGCATCCGTTTCATTGGTTGATGCTTCATTTTTAATAGGTGTTTTAATTACAATAAACTTTACGCCTTCATCGGTTTCAAACCTTGGGCGTTCATCAATATCCATTGAATCGTTCAAAAAATCCATCGGAATAAATAATTTTTCAGATAAATCTTTTAAAGCATCTGCATTAAATGGCGGATAAATGTTTATCCAACAATTATTTTGATATTCAGGAATTTCAACAATCCTGTTATTGATATATTTAAAATATTGAATCATAGTTTTTGAAAATGCTGCGCAAATGTAAAATCTTAAATCAGGTTTATTTAATTAATTTACTTTTTTAATTTATGAAATGAAAATGCCATATTGTTCAAATATTTGATGAAGGTTAATTACATTTGCGCCCCACTTAATATTTAATTT
>JBEANU010000247.1:0-12778 GCA_041165265.1 Bacteroidota bacterium
TATCAAGAATCCTGCTACTAACAGGATTCTTGTTTTTTAGCAACTCACAAAATTCAAAAGCTCAAATCAACTTAGTTCCAAATGGCAGTTTTGAAAATTTAGATAGTTGCCCGAATTTTGGAAGTCAGTTGTATTTTGCAAAGCCATGGTATGCCCCACAATATAGTAGCACAGATTTATTTAGCACATGTGATACTAATGGCGGTATGGCAAAATTACCTTGTACATTAAATTGCAATTTCTCGTATCAGTATGCAAAAGATGGCAATACGATGGCTGGTTTTTTTACTTTAAATAATTATAGAAATTATAAAGAATATCTCCAAGTAAAATTAAATGATACATTGATGTTCAACCAATGTTATTTGTTGAAATTCTATGTAAACCAACCGAATTTCATTAAAATGTCATCTAATGGTATTGGAGCATATTTTTCAAGTAATCCTGATACACAAATTCTTTATATTAATCCTGGAGACCCAACAATTTTACCTTATCAACCACAGATAATGAAAAAGGGGAATCCAATAATTACTGATACTTTGGGTTGGGTAACTATTGCAGGTATTTTCACAAGTAACGGAACAGAAACATTTTTAACTATTGGTAGTTTTACACCCGATAGTTTATTAGATACAACTACCTCAAATTCGGCAGGGATTGGAGCACCTTATTATTTTATTGACGATGTTTCTGTAATAGAAGCTACACCTCAAAATATGCAATATGAATTAGCATTGCATGATACTACAATAACAGAAGGTAGCACTATAAAAATTGGGGAAGATGAAATAACAGGTATACAATATGCATGGTATGTGAATAATAATTTTATTGATACTACTGGTATTATAACTATTCATCCTACCTCACAAACTACTTATGTTAGGCAAATGAGTTGGTGCGGCTATACTTGGAATGATACAGTAAAAGTAAGTATTGGTGCAGGAATTAATAATAGCATAAGGAAAAATAAAATTGAGTTATTTCCTAACCCATCAGATGGTAAATTCTCAATTTCATCATTAGTAATAGGCGATACTTATGCAATTGAAGTAACTAATTGTTTGGGGCAAAAAGTGTATACCACATCATTTGTATCATCTGAGACAATTGCTGATATTTCATTGCAATTGAATGGTGGAATTTATTTAGTAATAATTAAAAACAATACAAAAAATGAAACCATTATTCGCAGAATGGCTGTTGAATAATGGTTTAAAACAAAAAGTCCTGTTCACAGGGCTTTTTGTTTTTTTTCTGTTTAATTCAATTAAAGCTCAGACTAACCTTGTGCCTAACGGAAGCTTTGAATACATAGATAGTTGTAATTATCCTGGTGAAACAATCACAGCAGCCACTCCATGGAACAACATTTTTCCAATGGGTGGGGCAGATGTTTTTAGTTCTTGCAATACAAATGGTGCTACAGCCCCTTATAGTATTTATAACTATCAAGTGGCAAGGTCTGGTAGTAATTATATAGATGCAGCAACATTTTTGACTTTAGGTAGTGGGTTTACTATAAAGGAATATGCCAACTGCCCATTAAAATCAACTTTAAAAAATGGACATACCTACTGCGTAACTTTTTATGTAGTAATAGGGAATTATACCAAATATGCTACGGATGATATTAGTTTGTACTTAGATGATGGTAGTATTTCGCAAGTCGTTCAATGGAGTTTAATAAATGCTTCGCCGCAAATAAATAGCACTCCAAGTATAATATTAAAAGACACCTTAAATTGGATAAAAATTCAAGGCAATTATGTAGCAAATGGAACAGAAAATCATTTAACAATTGGTAATTTTAAAAATGATTCATTTGTAAATTATATTACATTAGATACCCTGCATCCTTCTGGTATTGCAAATTATTTCATTGATGATGTTTCAGTAATAGAAAGCAGTACTAAAATTCATGTAAATGATACTACAATAACCCAAGGCGATACTATCACTTTAGGCAAAAGCATTGAAGGTATGCCAGTAGATTGGTATGATATACAAGGTAATTTATTAGCAGCAAGTAGTACTTTAAAAGTAAGCCCAAGCACCACAACCAGTTATGTAGTAAAAATGGATTTGTGTGGCAATGTGAGTTATGATACAGTAACAGTAAGTGTTTCAACTGGTGTTAATGGTATTTTTAATACAAACAAAATTGAAATTTATCCAAATCCTGCTACGCAGTCAATAGTTATTAGTCATCAGTCATTAGTAAATACAATTGAAATTACAGATGTGTTAGGAAGGGCGCTAAAAACAATAACCAATATCCAATCATCAATAACCAATATCCAGGTTGATGAATTACCAAACGGTATTTATTTTATAAAAGCCACCGATACCAATGGCAATGTAAGCGTAGGAAAGTTTGTGAAGGAATAAATGCGGCTTTCAAAAATCTTTTAAAAGGCTTAAAACAAAATAGTTTTAAGCCTTTTAATTTTAAGTAAAAACACGTATTTTTTTCAACGAATGAATGAATACATTTGGGAATTAGTTTTATTTACAAACCTCAAAACCACCACCACCAATTGCTAACCATTTTAATCACGGCTTATGCAGTAAATCCATACAAAGGTTCAGAAGATGGATTGGGCTGGAACTATGTATTTCAAGCAGCAAAAAGCAATAAAGTAATTGCCATTACACGTAAAAATAATCGTGAACATATTGAAAAATTTCAAAGCTTAAATCAGCAATGGAAAAGCATTTATGATAATATGCAATTTTTATATTTTGATTGGCCTAAGTGGTTAATCTTTTGGAAAAAAGGGCCTTTGTTGGCCATGATTTATTATTATTTCTGGCAATTGAATTTGATTTATTTTATCCGAAAACAAAAACTACAATTTGATATAGTTCATAATTTAACTTTTGTAACTGATTGGGCACCCTCATTTTTATGGATGCTCCAAAAGCCTTTTGTGTGGGGGCCTGTATCACATCATGAAAAAATTCCGAAACAATTTATTTTACCCATTTATGGCTTCAAAGCTTATGCTATGGATAGATATTTATGGTTGATTAAAAATTTGTTTTGGAAACTTGACCCGTTTTTAAAGCTAACATCAAAAAATGCTGATGTGGTAATTTGCGCCAACAACTCAACCCTACCTAAGCTTAATTTAAAGCCCTCACAGGTGTATGACATGCGCTCAATTGCTTCACCAAAGGCTACTTTAAACCAAAGTAAACACACTGAAAAATTTTTAGTTTTTTCAGCCGGAAGATTTGTGCCACTAAAAGGTTTTGATATTACATTGAAAGCATTTGCAAAATTCTATCATCAATTAAATGAAATAGATAAAAAAAATGTGGCTTTAAAAATTGTAGGCAAAGGGCCCTTTGAGCATTTAATGAATGAAATAATTGTAGATGAAAAAATTGGTGAGGCAGTTGAAATAATTCAATGGATTCAACAACATGAAATGGCTAATTTTTACAATGAAAGTAGTGTATTTTTATTTCCATCGCATGAGGGCGCAGGTGTTGTGGTAGCTGAAGCTTTGAGTTATGCTTTACCCGTATTATGTTTTAATAATTATGGGCCAGGGGTAATAACACCACCCTTATCAACCATGAAAATTGAATATAAAACTTATGATAAAAATATAGATGAATTTGCGGATAAATTAATGCAACTATTTAAAGATAAACAATTGCTTCAGCATGAAAAAAATTTAGCAATTGCACACTTTAATGCTACATTAGATTGGGACACTAGAAGTGAAAAATTAAATCAAATTTATAATTCATTAATTCAGAAAAATGAAAAGTAAAACTGGCAAAAATAAACTGGTAGCTGTGCATTTGCTAAATGATTATAGCGGCAGCCCATTAATATTAAGCAATGTTTTAAAAACCGCCGTGAAGAATGGTTACAGAACTCATCTTTGTAGTTGTTTTAGCAAACAAAAAGGATTTTTGAGCGATTTAGAAGGCGTAATAAATCATTCCCAATCGTATAAATGGAGCCCCAACAAATGGCTTACACTCACCTATTACTTATGGAACCAACTGAAACTTTTTTTACGCTTAATAATTGTTTTAAAGAAAAACGATTTGGTGTATATTAATTCAATATTGCCTTTTGGGGCAGCATTTGCTGGTAAAGTTTGCAACTGTCATGTAATTTATCATGTGCATGAAGTTTCAATAAAGCCACCCACGTTAAAAAAGTTTTTGTTGTGGATGGTGGAATGGTGTGCTGATGAATGTATTTATGTTTCTAATTTTTTGCAAGAACAAACGCCTATTGCAACTCCACATCAAGTTGTATACAATACGCTTTCAGATGATTTTATGGCAAAATCAAATCATACAAAAGCTACTGAAAAGTTTGATTCTTCAAAACCATTTACGGTAATGATGGCTTGTTCTATGAAAAAATATAAAGGCGTTTTTCAATTTTTAGAAGTTGCCAAACAATTACCTGATATTTCATTTCAATTAATTTTAAATGCTAAAAAGGAAGAAATTGATTTGTTTTTTTTAGAGAAAGAAATTCCTAAAAATGTAAAATTATTTGAGGCAAATCCTAATCTTCATCCACAATATTTTCAATCAGATGTAGTAATGAACCTTAGTTTTCCCGATGAATGGATTGAAACCTTTGGTATGACTATATTGGAAGCCATGCAATATGGCAAACCCGTTATTGTACCGCCTATTGGAGGTGTAACTGAATTGGTTGAAAATAATTGGAACGGATTTAGAATTGACAGCCGCCAATTAGAAGAAATAGTAAAAGCCCTTCATTTATTAAGTACCGATAAAATGCTTTATCAAAAATTTAGCGAAGCTTCATTACAAAAAGCGGCTGAGTTTTCAAATGAAAATTTTGAAGAAAAGATAAAAGGATTGTTATACAGATTTATTCCGTAAAAAAATACGTGTTTTTACTTATTTCATTTTGCATAATTGAAAGTAGATTTGAAACAAGAAAATAACCCAAACATTATGGAACAGAAAAAACTAGCAATCATAGGCACAGTAGGCGTACCAGCCTGCTACGGCGGTTTTGAAACTTTAGCCGAACATCTATTAGATAACTTGGGCAATGAATACCAAATTACAGTGTATTGTAGTGGTAAAAAATATCCAAAAGAAAAGCGGAAAGCATCTCACAAAGGCGCTAAGCTTATTTTTTTACCATTTGATGCTAACGGAATTACAAGTATTATTTATGATACAGTATCCATCATTCATGCTATGTTCACGGCTGATGTACTAATGGTATTAGGTGTTGCAGGCGCTTGGATGTTTCCGTTTGTAAGATTATTCACCAATAAAAAAATAATAGTTTCGATAGATGGTATTGAATGGAAAAGAAGCAAATGGAACCGTATTGCACGATGGTATTTATGGTGGGCTGAAGGCATGGCTGTTCAATTTTCACATGCTGATATTTCAGATAATGAATCCATTCAGGATTATACTGCCAGCCGATATGGTTCATTAAGCAATGTAATTGAATACGGAGCTGACCATACCATGAAAGTTGCCATTACTGATGAAGGCAAAAAAGAGTTTCCGTTTTTAAATCATTCCTACGCATTTAAAGTTTGCCGCATTGAGCCTGAGAATAATGTTCATGTGGTGTTAGATGCTTTTTCAAGATGCGAAATTCCGTTGGTAATGGTAGGCAACTGGAACAATAGTGAGTACGGTAAAAATATTCGTAATCAGTTTTCATCCTTTAAAAATATTATTTTATTAGACCCAATTTACAATCAAGAAAAATTAGATATGCTACGTGGTAATTGCAGCTTATATGTGCATGGGCATAGTGCTGGCGGCACCAATCCTTCATTGGTTGAAGCCATGGCATTGGGCTTACCTATTTTTTCATTTGATGTAAGTTATAACCGAACTACAACTGAAGGCAAAGCAAAATATTTTTCAAATGCGGAACAATTATTTGCATTACTTCAAAATACATCAAAAGAATCATTACAAGATATGGGCATTTTAATGAGCAAAATAGCGGCAGTACGATATACTTGGGCGGTTATTTGTCGTAAATACAATTACTTAATAAAAGAGGTATGTTTTGCAAAAGAAAAAGGTTCTATTTCATCCATATTTAGCGGATTACCAAAAGAAGATTTAGCATTGTATAATTTAGAACATTTAAAATATGCAGATATGTTTTATCAAAAACGGAAATCAGCATAAGCTGCATATGTAACACCTCAACCAACCACCATAGTTATGAATAATTTATTAGTTCAACTAGGATTAATTTTTGGGTCATGTTTTTT
This sequence comes from Bacteroidota bacterium, assembly GCA_041165265.1. Taxonomy (GTDB): domain Bacteria; phylum Bacteroidota; class Bacteroidia; order Chitinophagales; family CAIODY01; genus CAIODY01. Next base: position 6,276 of record JBEANU010000247.1, read on the forward strand.
ACTCAGCTATTTATTCATTCATTTTTTCAGAAAAAATAGCATCAAATTGGGCTTAATTGATAAACCCAATCATAGAAAAATTCATAACAATCCTACACCTGTAATTGGTGGTATTTCAATTTTTTGTGCTGTATTAATTTCCTCCTTAATAAGTAAGCAATTTTTAAATGTTATTTACTCAAATCCACAAGTGTTTGGCTGTGCCATAACCATTGTGGTAATTGCAGTTTGGGATGATATTAAAAATTTACCGGCCATATCCCGATTAATTGTACAATTACTCACCGCCTTTGCCATAGCAGCTTCAGGCATACGTATTACATCTTTCAATGGCATTTTTGGTATTCATGAAATACCTGATATTTTGCAATATATAGTAACCATTATTTTTTTAGCCTTTGCAACAAATGCATTTAACTTAATGGATGGGGTTGATGGATTATTGGGCAGTGTAGCCTTTATAAATTTGGGTGTATTAAGTTTTATATTTTATATTTTGAATATTGATGGATGGATATTTCCGATGGTTGGTTTTATGGGTGCTTTACTTCAATTTTTAAGAGCTAATTTTTCAGCAAAAAAAATATTTATGGGCGATGCAGGGTCAATGGGTTTAGGTTTTTTCATCAATGTAATGGCCATAATAGCATTACAAAAAAGTGTAACTCTACCATTAACCATACCCGTTTATCCATTAATTGCAGCATTATTATTTATACCATTTATTGATGCTGTGAGGGTTTTTATAAAACGCATGTCATCAGGGCAATCACCATTTACGCCTGACCGAAATCACTTACATCATTTATGGATGATGGCAGGATTTAAACATTTTCATATCACAGCATTTATTATTACATGCCATATTGGGTTTATATTATTGGCTTATTTTTTATCCAACCATTTATCTATTTTAATAGGTATTGTGGTACTATCGTTCTTGTTTTTTGGGATAGTGAAATTTTTATACTTCAACAGAAATATGGAAAATTGGATGAAGAAAATAAAAGAAATGGAAAATAATGAAGATGCTACTTTACTTTAAGTAGGGTGATAAAACCGATGATGATTTTTTGATACCGTAATTTAATTTAAATCAATTTTGCTTACAATTACAATGATTCGTGTATCATCAAAGCTGCATCCAAAGCGGTTTTACTGCCTAATGCTATACCCATTCCGTTGCATCGTAAAGCAACAGCTCTGTTTTTTGATATCCATTTTATAATCGGATTTTTTTCAGTCCCCACACCCATAATGCCGCTCCAACGCATATCCACCTCAAAATTTTGATGGGGCAAAATAATATCAGTCATCATTTCATCCAATTTATTCTGTATTACATTAGTGATTGAAATTGCAGTAGTAGTTTCATCTTCAAAAGCTAAATTTCTACCACCACCTAATAAAATTCTATTGCCAATATTTCTGAAATAGTAATATCCTTTATCGTAATGAAAAGTACCTTTTATTTTTAAATTTTGAATGGGCTGAGTTACCAAAACTTGCGCTCTTGCTGGTTTTACATCTAATTTTTCAACTAATTGATGCGCAAATCCGTTGGTGCAAATCAATGTTTTTTTGGAATGAAAATTAAAATTTAAAGTATGTAATTCAGTACCGTTTTCTGTTTCGGTTAAATTTAAAATTGGCAACCCAAACAATGTGGTAATATCTAAACTTTGTGCTTTGTTCAATAAAGTTTTCATCATTTTACCAGTATTTATCTGCCCTTCAAAGTCATTTTGAATCATGTATTTTACTTTATCAAACCCAAATTGATTTATTTTTTGGTTTGATGTTGAATAAATTTTATCACTGCCCACTATATTTTTAAGTTGATGATTCAATTCAGGAATGAAACTTGAGCAAGCTTCAAACAAGCCTTCATCAACACTTTGAAACAATTCATACCCACCATTTTGTTCAAATTCTAAATTATGTTCCCCAATATTTTGCTTTAATAATTGTAATCCTTTCCATCTGTTTTCAATCAATGTATAAATTTCATTTTCATTACTATTTTTTATATCCTCCATTATTTCAGATACACTACCAAAGCAAGCAAAGCCAGCATTACGGGTACTTGCGCCATAAGGTATTGCAGCCCTATCCACCACAACAACATGTAAGTTGGGCAATTTTTGTTTTAAATAAATAGAAGTGGATAATCCAACAATGCCAGCACCAATGATGCATACATCAATGTTTTTAAAAAATGAATCTTGTTCCCAATACGAAAGCATAAGTTGAAAAAGTTTAAAATTGAATGAGCAATGTTAACGCTAAATTGTAAGATTTAATTTATTACGAAAAGTTTCAATAAACTATTTATATTTATACAAATTATTGATACTAATATTAACCAAACAAAATTAATTAAAAATGAAAAAACTACTACTCACAGTGTGTTCTGCATTAACAATTTCAACTTTTTCAATGGCACAAACGCCGGTAAAAAAAGTAATTCTTGAAGATTTTACTGGCGCTTGGTGTGGCTGGTGCCCTGAAGGAACAGTGATTCTTGAAAATTTAGCAGCTACAAATCCAACAACATTTTTCCCTGTTGCTTCACATAATGGTGATGTACTTCAGGTAACATGCGGCGCAGCAATTGATAATGCTTTAAGTGTAACATCATACCCCAACGGAGCTGTAGATAGATTTCTATTTTCAGGCAATACTACAATTTCGCAAAGTAGAGGCAAATGGTCAAACATGGTTGCTTCCAGATTGGCTACTTCATCTATTGTTTCAGTAGGTTATAGCAATCAATATTATGATGCTAATACAGATTCATTTTTTACCAATGTGAATGTAAAATTTGTTACTGCACCAACTGCCAATGTTCCATTAACTATGAATATTTATTTTTTAGAAGATAGTATTCCTGCCACGGTTGGTACAACTTACGAGCAACACAATTATTCAACATCAATACAAGGTGGCGCAAGTATTTTAACAAATTGGTGGTATAATCATACATTACGTGGTTCAGTAAATGGTAATTGGGGCTACACCAATTGGTTGCCAACTACACCTGTTATAGATAGTATTTATACTATCAAAGTTGGATTTTCATTAAATTCAAGTTGGATAAAAAAGAATGTACATTTATTAGCATATGTTGCCTATAATGGTAGTGCATCAGCTAATACTTTAGAAATTTTGAATTCAGAAAAAATTAGTTTAGAAAATTTTTATCCGTTAGGAGTTGCTGAAACTAAAAAAGCAATCAACTTGATGCAGGTTTCACCTAATCCGATAGCAAAAAATGCTAGTTTTAATTTTACTTATTCATTACAAAATAGTTCATCAATATCTATCCATATTTATGATGTAATGGGTAGAATAGTTGCTCAGCCTTATCAAAATATTTATGATGTTAAAGGCATTCATACTTTAACTATCAATCCTACTAATTTAAATTTAAATTCAGGAATTTATATGTTGCAAATTGTAGATAATCAAGGGCAAAAAGCAATTCAGAAGATAATTATTGAATAATCGTTTGGCAATTTATGCTAATAAAAAAAGCCCTTACATTTTTTTTGTAAGGGCTTTTTTTTGTGGTGTGGGCCGGGGTTGAACCGGCGACACATGGATTTTCAGTCCATTGCTCTACCAACTGAGCTACCGCACCATCCTTTCCGTAATTTTTTTAACGGAGTGCAAATGTAGGATAATGTTTTTTATTTTTTCAACATTTTTAATTTTTTTATTTTCAATCTAATAAAAAATCAGCTGAAAGCAATTCATTATTATGATAAGGTGAATACAAAGCGTAACTAAACCCTTTGCGTAAAGCGTATCCTGCTGCATCACCATTTTTATTAATGGCAATAAATGCAATTTGTTTATCATTTAATTTATCACCTCTCATTTTCAATGCACGTTCTAAAGCCAACTTGCAGGCTTCTTTTGGTGATTTGCCTTGCCGCATTAATTCAACTACTAAATGGCTTCCTGCAATCCTAATTACTTCTTCACCATGCCCGGTTGCTGCTGCTGCACCTACTTCATTATCTACATAAAGTCCTGCGCCAATAATTGGTGAATCGCCTACTCTGCCATGATACTTAAAACCCATGCCACTTGTGGTACATGAACCACTTAAATTCATTGCCGAATCTAATGCTAACATAGATATGGTATCATGGTTATACAATCCGTTTTCAAATATTGTTGGCGGATTGGGCCCTCCCTTATGACGCTTGCCATTTCCTATATTTTCAATATTCATAATGGGCTTGTATTCACTTTTTTTCAACCAAGCTTTATAATTTTTTTCAGCATCATCTGATAATTTTTTAGGCATTTTTTTAAATCCATTTTCCACCGCAAATTGCAAAGCTCCATCACCTACCAACATTACATGAGGTGAATTTTCCATCACTTTTCTTGCTACTGAAATAGGATGCTCTATCTGTTGTAAAGCAGCTACTGAACCGCAATTGCCATGTTCATCCATAATGCAAGCATCTAAAGTTACTACCCCATCACGGTCAGGATTACCACTTAATCCTACACAACAATTGTTTTCACTTTCAGTCACCATCACTCCTGCTTCAACAGCATCTAAAGCACGTTTATTATTTACTAATAGTTGCCAAGCTTTTTCATTTGCTTTAATGCCTGCATCCCAAGTGCTAATTACTATTGGATAATTTGCTCGTTTTTTTAATACTGAATTTGCAACAGATGCAATGGGCAATAAACCAGCAATGGCAATAGTTTGAGTTAAAAATTTTCGTCGACCAGTTATCATACAAAATTATTTTTTTGAAAGATAATAAATAATAAAAAGTGCCGCAATAAAATTACTTTTGAAAATGAAAAAAACAAATTCAACTTATGCTACAATAATTGATAATCCTAAAATTATACGAGGTTGGGCGCTGTATGATTGGGCAAATTCAGTGTATAATTTGGTGATTACATCTACTATTTTTCCGGCTTATTACGAAGGGATTACTAGTAGCAATAACGGCTCTGTAACAGTATTTGGGCGTAGTTTTGTGAACACTGCATTGTATGATTATGTATTGGCATTTGCTTTTTTAGTTGTTGCATTGTTATCTCCAATTTTATCATCAATTGCTGATACAAAGGGCAACAAAAAATCATTTCTTAGATTTTTTAGCACGTTGGGTAGCATCAGTTGTTCGCTATTATATTTTTTCACACTAGATCATTTAGTTTTTGGATTAGTGCTGATAATACTTGCCTGTATTGGCTTTTGGAGTAGTTTGGTTTTTTACAACAGCTATTTGCCTGAAATTGCAAGCGAACAAAAACGTGATGAAGTAAGTGCAAAAGGTTTTACCTATGGCTACATTGGTAGTGTTATATTACAATTATTATGTTTTGTGGTAGTGTTTAAAAAAGAGTGGTTTGGTATTGAGGCCAATAACAATGCATTACCAGCACAAATATCATTTGTTATGGTAGGCATTTGGTGGTTAGGTTTTACTCAAATTCCATTAGCCATATTACCTAATGGAACATCATCAAATAAAATTCAATCAGGCAATTTAATTAGTAATGGATTTACTGAACTAAAAAAAGTATGGGCTGAAATTCAACAAATGAAAGTATTGAAAACATTTTTATTCAGTTATTTTTTTTACAATATGGGGGTGCAAACTGTAATGTTGGTAGCCACATTATTTGGCAAAAAAGTTTTGCAAATTCCTACTGAGGGTTTAATCATTACCATATTATTAATTCAAATAGTAGCTATACCTGGCGCTATTTTAATTGCCAAACTTTCAGATAAAATTGGCAATATAAAAACTATTATTTCAGTGATTATATTTTGGTTGGTTGTTTTAGTAGCAGCCTATAACATCACTACAACAATTCAATTTTACATATTAGGTGCTTTTGTAGGATTTGTAATGGGTGGCATACAATCAATGAGCAGAAGCACTTACAGCAAAATGATACCTACTAATAAAGATACTACTTCGTATTTCAGTTTTTTTGATGTAACTGAAAAATTTGCTATTGTAATTGGATTATTAAGCTATGGTTTTATTGAAGAAATCACGGGCAGCATGAAAAATTCATTATTAGCCGTTATGTTATTTTTCTTTATTGGTTTGATAATTTTAATACCAATAAGAAACAGCAAATTAAATTCTTAATGAGCAACTTCATGGTATTTATTCCATCAACTCAATATCATTTTTTTATAGCAAATACATCAAAATATTTTAAAGGTTTTCAGCCCATTTTATTATAAATTCTTATTGCCTTGGGTTAACAGAATTAGGAAATGTATATTGATATTACCGCCAACCGCCCCCCAACGATTTATATAAATTGGTTGTAGCATTTAGTTGCTGTTTTTTTAATTCCACCAACTCTAATCGTGAAGCAAGCGCATCACGTTGAGTCATTAATACTTCAAAATAATCAGCCTTAGCTGATTTGAATAAATCATTTGCAATTTCAATTGATTTAAGATGCGCATCTACTTCAGCATTTTTTAAATTTAT
>JBEANU010000248.1:0-13388 GCA_041165265.1 Bacteroidota bacterium
GATAAATTGGTGGTTAGCCGTGCTCGTCGTGTTCAACGTTTTTTATCTCAACCATTCCATGTAGCTGAACAATTCACAGGTTTAAAAGGTGTATTGGTACCAATTGAAGAAACTATCCGTGGATTTAATATGATTATGGACGGTGAAGTTGACCAATATCCTGAATCAGCATTTAACCTAGTTGGTAGTATTGATGATGCTATTGAGAAAGGTAAAAAAATGATGGAAGCAGCTAAGAACTAAGATTTTTAGATATTAGTATATAGTACAAAGACAAAGCACAAATTCAAATTTGTTTTTGAACAATAATTTTCTTAACTAAAATCTAATGTATAAATACTAAAAATCTTTTCTCATGCATAATTTCAGAGAATTAAAAATATGGCAACGGTCGATGGATTGGGTAGAACAAGTTTACAAAGCCACATTATTATTTCCGAACGAAGAAAAATATAGCTTAACTCAACAACTTAAAAATTGTGCAGTTTCAGTACCAAGTAATATCAGCGAAGGAGCAGGCAGAGCAACAAATCCACAGTTTAAGTATTTTTTTGAGGTAAGCATGGGTTCTTGCAATGAAGCTCAAACACAAATTGAATTAGCTAGAAGATTTAAATATATATCGGATGAAACGGCAAATGACTTAATTGATGAAGCTTTGCAGATTTATAAAATGATTTTAGCTTTTTACAATACTTTGAAATAATTTTTTAATCTAATATCTAAGTACTTAGTACTATTATCAATGACACTTGAAATATTAACACCAGAAAAAAAATTCTTCAGTGGCGAAGTGGAAAGCGTTTTGTTTCCTGGCACTGATGGTAAATTTGAAATATTAAAAGGCCATGCGCCATTAATTTCTTCATTGAAAAACGGCGAAATTAGAATTCGTCAAAATTCAAAAGATACTACAATTACTATTAATGGTGGTTTTGTAGAAATTTTGAATGATAAAATAAATGTAATGGTGGAAGGAATAAAATAAACCTACAATTAAAATAATTCACTAACAAAAAGCCAATTCAAAATTTTGAATTGGCTTTTTTATTGAGGATGCATGATACCGATTGTGTTTTCAATAGAACTGTTTCGTAATTCACCATTTCCTCTCCTTTTGGAGAGGAAATGGTGAGGTCAGTTAAAAAATGAATTAGGAAAGAGTTATGATATAGTCCAAATTTTGGTTCACTTATTTGTACTATTTTCAAACTGCATCGGCATTTACCATTTCGCAACTCAAAATAGTCTTTGAACTGTTTTGTAGTTGGAATTGGTATTATTTCTCTGAACCAAAACTTGCTCCTAAATATTCTCTATTTAATCGAGCAATGTTGGTAATTGAAATTTCTTTAGGGCATTCAGCTTCGCAAGCACCGGTGTTGGTGCAGCTTCCAAAGCCTTCTTTATCCATTTGTGCTACCATGTTTAATACACGAGTAGTACGCTCAGGCTGCCCTTGTGGCAATAATGCATATTGCGAAACTTTAGCCGATACAAACAACATAGCACTTGCATTTTTACAAGCTGCTACGCATGCGCCGCAACCAATACAAGCTGCTGCTGCAAATGAATGATCAGCATCATCTTTATTAATAGGCAAACAATTGGCATCTTGCGCATTGCCTGTATTTACAGATACAAAGCCGCCTGCCTGTTGTATTCTATCAAAAGCACTTCTATCTACTATTAAATCTTTTAATACCGGAAAAGCGCCTGCTCTCCAAGGTTCAACAGTTACGGTATCGCCATTATTAAAAGCCCTCATGTGTAGTTGGCAAGTGGTAGTTCCTTCCCACGGACCATGAGCCCTGCCATTAATGTACATGCTACACATACCACAAATACCTTCACGGCAATCATGATCAAATGCAACTGGTTCTTTCTTTTCAGAAACCAATTTTTCGTTTAACACATCAATCATTTCTAAGAATGACATTTCAGTGCTAATATCACTTACTGGATAGTTTTCAAAATGACCTTTATCTGCCGCATTTTTTTGACGCCAGATTTTTAAGTTTAAGTTGATGTTTTTATGTTCCATCGTTATTTACGATTTTTGATTTAGTGAATTATGATTTAATTGATAACAAAATTATCCCAAGTGGAATAAGACTCTATCATCTTTATACTTTTTGTTCTTAATCTTCCCTCAAATATTTCTGATAAATCTTGATAAGATTTATTCTTTTTCAAACTCGGTACTCTTCTTCCAATTATTCTTCCTGAAAGCTCTATATCAGCGCTTTTTGCAAATTCAAAACTTTTTTTTAATTGCAATATTGCATGTTCGAAATTTTCACCTTTTGTTTCTACCAAAATCATTTTTGGTTTCAAATGCTTTTGCTTGTTACTATGATTCAAAACAAAAAAAGCATCACAAATTTTATGAGTAATTTTCGAATCTACTTTTATACAATCAGCATCATATTTAGCTGTTAAAATGTCTTTTGTTTTTATTTCTAACACATAAGATGCTTTATCACCTTCACATTTTCGTGGAGATTTTTCATCAATGCAGTTGCTATATGAAAGAACTTTACTTGCCAAATTTTATCTCACACAATTTATCATATTCTTCATTATTTATTTCTGAAATGCCATCAATTTTTGTTGCATCAATCAAGCCTGTTTCGTCAATAATACTTTCCGCTTTTCCATTGCTTAAATAATAAGCACTAACATCAGATGGATTAAGCCAATATTTTTTTGGAATAATTTTATCTACCTCTTCTTCATTTTTTTGGCCAAGTTGATAAGCAAACATCAAATTGTTTAATGAGGTTAAAGTATATGGACTATGCGTTGTAAGTGTCAAAGAATGCGCATTTCCATTTGTTGATTCAGCCAAAAAACGAACTAAATCATTTTGAATGGATGGGAACAAATGTAATTCGGGTTCTTCTAATATATATCTATATTTAAAACTACTCTCAAAATTTTGTTGATAAAATCTAAGAACAATTAAAATTGGAGCTATTGATTGGTAACCACTTGCACTTTGCAGAATATCATGAGTAATCCCATTTACTTTAATTAATAAATTATCATTGTTATCTAAATCAAATTCTATTTTGAATTCTGTTTTAAAATCTAATTGTTCTTTATTTTTTAGAGCCTTTTTAGCAACGTTGAAACTTTTTCCATATTCATTGAAATACTTTGGGAAACTATTTGGATATTGCTTAAATTGGTTAAGCGAAAAAACATCACTTTGTAGAAAAAACATAGCTAATCTTTCTGTAGGAATAAAAACTGGAAACCCAAATTTATTATGAGTTTCAATTTCAATCTTTCTGTACCCTTTAATTTTTTCATCTTCAAAAGTAACTGTCTTTAACCCCTCTTGATAAAGACGATCAATTAAATCATCTTTTAATGTGTAAGTTTCATTTTCTAGTTTAAATGAATCACTTTCAAATATTATATTGGAATTATCTTTTTGAAGATATTCTTTGATATTAAAATCAACAAGAGTATTAAATGGTTTAGAAAAATTATGCATGAAAAAATTACGAAATTCGTATGAAGTTGCATGTGCTAAAACTTTTGCTATCGTACTCTTTCCCATCCCTTGCTCCCCAATCAATACATTAACTTTACCTAATTCAAGGGTAATATCCTTGATAGGTCCAAAATTTTTTATAGTTAATGTTTCTTTCAACTTTATATCTTTTTATAATTTTTATATTCACCTGGGCGCCAACCAAAATTCTTTAGCATCCAATAAAACAATTTTTGTTTGAATGATGAAAAGTGCTTTACGCTTACATCAATTTCAGTTTTCCAATCAGCTGATTCAACTTTTTGTTTCATTACAATTGGATGTGTTTCGGTAAATAATGCCACTGAATCTATTTGATTAAAATTAAATGCCGTGCCTTTATTTTTTGAAAAATTTTCCTGTTCGTAATTTTTTTGCTCCTTATCATTTCGCCACCACTTGCCCATATCAGTATGTTTTTGAAACATGTTTATTGGGCTTTTTACCCAGCCATAATGATAAATATAGGCATCAATTAATTTAACATGTAGTTTTTCGCCACTTTTTCTAAACCCTTGTGCATCTTTATAAGAACTAATATTTTTATCATTTCTGATAATTCTAATTTCTTTATTATACCATTTTATTCCATCAGCCACATAATTATAGCTTCCAAAAAAATGATGGTAATGAAATAATAATCCATCTACAGTTTTATCATCCTTATATTTTAGCATTGCAGCTTTAATAGCAGAATAGTATTTTTCATGAATTAATTCATCTGTTTGCAAATAAATTAACCAATCACTTTCAGATGAAACAGCTGCTTTTGCTTTATCAGTTTCAACTGCTAAAACTTTACCGCCTTCTCGTAAATTTTCATCCCAAATAGTTTCAACTATTTTTATTTTTGAATCATTAATTGAAAGAACTTTTTGTAAGGTATCATCTTCACTTTTACCAACTGCTATCACTAATTCATCTACCAACGGAAGCAGCGATTTGATTGACTCTATAAATGGATAATCATATTTTGTTCCGTTTCGAATTATGGTAAAGCCGCTTATTTTCATTTTTTTTATAGAACGCAGATGACACTGATTTAAAAGATTCAAACTGATAGTTATCTGTGTTAATCAATACAATCTGTTAAATTCAGTGTTCTATTTTTTTATTTATAGTTTCTACTTGAAGGCTTAATCACATCGTACTTCAATTCTTCTTTGTTTAATGTCCAATTACAATTAGCAGTCATTTCCCAAGCAGCTACGTACATAAATTTGCTATCATCACGTTTTGCTTCGCCATCTTCTTCTTGGCTCTCTTCACGAAAATGTCCACCACAACTTTCTTCACGATTTAAGGCATCTACGCACATTAATTCACCTAATTCTAAAAAGTCGGCTACACGATTTGCTTTATCTAATTCAGTATTAAATTCTTTTACTTCGCCTGGTATAAATACATCTTTCCAAAACTCGGCACGTAAGGCTTGTATTTCTTTTATTGCTTCTTGTAAGCCTTTTTCATTACGAGCCATACCGCATTTTTCCCACATTATTTTCCCTAAGCGCTTATGAAAACTTTCAACACTTTGGTTGCCTTTAATGCTCATCAATTTATTAATTCTATCAGCTACTTCTTTTTCAGCTTTTTCAAATGCTTCATGTGTTGTAGGAATAGATTTAGTACGAATATCATCAGCCAAATAATTGCCGATAGTATAAGGTATTACAAAATATCCATCTGCCAAACCTTGCATTAATGCTGATGCTCCCAAGCGATTAGCGCCATGATCACTAAAGTTGGCTTCACCCAATGCATACAAGCCTGGTACAGAAGTCATCAATTCATAATCAACCCATAAACCGCCCATGGTATAATGCACCGCAGGGTAAATTCTCATGGGTACATCGTACGGATTTTCGCCAGTGATTTTTGCATACATATCAAACAAATTACCATACTTTTCTTTTACCACTTCTCTGCCTAATGCTAATGCTTCAGCATCTGATGGATTATGATTGCCTTGTTTGCTAGCTTCAATTCTGCCATAACGAAGCATGTTAAATTTAAAATCTAAATAAACGGCTTGCTTGCTTGCACCTACGCCAAAGCCTGCATCACAGCGCTCTTTAGCTGCTCTTGATGCCACATCACGAGGCACCAAATTACCAAATGCTGGATATCTTCTTTCTAAATAATAATCACGTTCTTCTTCAGGTATTTCGGTTGGTTTACGAGTATCGCCTTGTTTTTTCGGCACCCAAATTCTACCATCATTTCTTAATGATTCACTCATTAAAGTTAATTTACTTTGATGATCGCCACTAACAGGAATGCAAGTAGGGTGAATTTGTGTGAAGCATGGATTGCCAAATGCAGCACCTTGTTTATGCGCTTTCCAAGCGGCTGTAACATTGCTGCCCATGGCATTGGTTGACAAATAGAAAACGTTTCCGTATCCGCCAGTGCATAATAAAACGGCATGACCAAAATGACGTTCTAATTCGCCAGTAACTAAATTACGAGCAATAATTCCACGAGCTTTGCCATCTATTTTAACTACTTCAAGCATCTCATGGCGTTCGTACATTTTTACTGTACCTAATGCTACTTGGCGGTTTAAAGCCGAGTATGCTCCTAATAATAATTGTTGACCAGTTTGTCCAGCTGCATAAAAAGTACGTTGTACTTGTGTGCCACCAAACGAACGATTGCTAAGCATTCCACCATATTCACGAGCAAACGGTACGCCTTGAGCAACGCATTGATCAATGATAGCGCCACTTACTTCTGCTAAGCGATGTACATTGGCTTCACGGGCTCTATAATCGCCGCCTTTAATGGTATCATAAAATAAACGGAATACTGAATCACCATCATTTTGATAATTTTTAGCAGCATTTACGCCACCTTGTGCAGCAATAGAATGTGCTCTACGGGCTGAATCTTGAAAGCAAAATGCTTTTACTTTGTAACCCAATTCGCCCAATGTAGCCGCTGCCGAAGCACCTGCTAAGCCTGTGCCTACTACAATAATTTCGATATTACGTTTGTTGGCTGGGTTCACTAATTTGCAATGACCTTTATAATCGGTCCATTTTTTTTCAAGTTCTCCTGCTGGAATGTTGGCGTTTAAATTCATTGTTTATTTTTTTTCAGAACACTGATAAAACAGATTTTATTGATTTGCACTGATTTTAAATCTTTATTATTTCTGTTTTTAAATGTTCGATATTTATTTTTTACAAATTTTCAAATTGATGATGTAATAATGCTTTACTTTAAATTTTTGATACCATTTATTAACTTCTTCTGTACCCAATATACAGTATGAACTAGCCGAACCCGATTCACTTTTAAACGGTGGCGAAAAAGATAAAATTGCAGTAGTTTGATTCAATGCCATTTTCATTTCACCATCATTTATGCAATTAATTTCTTTTAATGTAAAATCATTTTTTGCCTTTAATTCAACTTCAGTTGACATAGCTGGAAAATTCTGAATCATTCTAAATTTTCTACCATTTAATTTCCCTGCAATAGTTATTTTAAAAACAGAATCTTTCTCACCAAAAGTTATTTTATCGCATAAATCAATCTTTTCTCTAACTGTATCTTTCCCTACTAAAAACATTATTGTTTCAGGAATACAAGTATCCGAATATTTATCAAGTTTATTTAGTTTTCCATTTTTATACTCATCAACGCTTAAAAAAAAATGACAGCCTTTTGCTTTTTTATCTTTACAAATAATATTAATATACTTAATGTCATTTAATTGATTAAGCAGCATAGTTTCTTCATTTGGATAGGTAAAAAAAACTGTTGCACTATCCGATTTTGCTTTGGCTGCTAGACTTAATAATATAAAAAATATGAATAAATTAAGTTTCAATATGCGGTTTAGAATATTTTAAAATAAAAAAAAATCCGTGTTTACTTTCTCAATCAGTTGTATCTGTGTTCTAATTTTTCAGAAACATATAAACAGGCATCATTGCAAATAATAATGGTACGATTATAGAAAAAGCTGCACCCAACATTTTAATGGTTGGTGTATATTTTTTATGATTTAATCCTAACGACTGAAATGCACTATTAAAGCCATGTAACAAATGCCAAGCTAATGAAATTACACCCAATACATAAACTATTACTACCCATAATTGGCTGAAGGTTTCTTTCATCTCTTCATAAGTATTGGTTGGTGCATCATTGTGTAAATACAAATTAGCTTTTGTTTCCACCCAAAAATGAGATAAATGCAAAACCAAAAACATGAGTAATAAAGTACCCAAAATACCCATACTGCGGCTATACCATTTGCTGTTTTCATTGCCTTTGTTTACTGCGTATTTTACAGGGCGCTTTGCATTATTTTGGCTCCAAAGCATTAATCCTTGAACGATGTGTGCAATTAAACCTGCAAACAAACCTATTTCTAAAATACGTACAATAATATTATGACTCATAAAATGAGCAGCGGTATTAAATGTAGTACCATCATCACCCATAAATATCATTGAATTTACGGAAACGTGAACTACTAAAAATGAAATTAAAAATAAGCCAGTAAGACTCATTACAAATTTTTTACCGATAGATGAAGTGAAAGATTTAGCTAAACTCATTTTATAAATTAAGATTGTTTTAGAGTATAATTTCGCAAATGTAAAATTCACAATCAATTAAACAAAGAATAAAAAAAGAAGTTTTTATCAGTTTAAAAAATTATGCATTTAAGAGTTAAAATTTTTGAGCAATAAATGGATATCGTTCTTCGTACAATATTTTTACTTTTTCAACAATAATATTGCGTAATCCATCTACATTTTGTTTTTGTAAGGCGCTTACAAATATGCAATTGCCGCCTAATCTGGTTTGCCAAGTTGCTTCTAATTCAAGTAGTATTTCTTCTTGAATTTTTTTTGGTGTTAAATCATCAAAATATTTTTGTTGATATAAATCCATTTTATTAAAAACCACTATAGTAGGCTTTTCAGCAACTTTTAGTTCTTGCAAAGTTTCATTCACCGTGTTCATTTGGTCTTCAAATAATGGATGTGAAATATCTACCACATGTATTAAAATATCACTTTCACGAACTTCATCTAAAGTGGATTTAAAACTTTCAACTAATGTATGTGGTAATTTACGAATAAAGCCAACCGTATCACTTAATAAAAACGGAATTCTATCAATCACCATTTTTCGAACGGTGGTATCTAAAGTAGCAAATAATTTATTTTCAGCAAATACTTCGCTTTTGCTCAAAAGGTTCATGGCTGTGCTTTTGCCAACATTGGTATAGCCAACTAAAGCTACTCTAATAACCTCACCTCTGCTTTTTCGTTGAGTAATAAACTGCCTATCAATCAAAGCCAAATCAGCTTTTAGTTTAGCAATATTTTCTTTTACTAATCGGCGATCGGTTTCAATTTCTTTTTCCCCTGGTCCTCTCATGCCAATACCACCTTTTTGTCGTTCAAGATGGCTCCACAGCCCTTTTAATCTGGGTAATAAATATTGAAGTTGTGCTAATTCAACTTGTGTTTTGGCATGTGCTGTTCGGGCCCTTGAGGCAAAAATATCTAAAATCAATCCTGTTCTATCCACCACTTTACATTTTACAACGGCTTCAATATTGGTTTGCTGCCTACCACTTAATTCATCATCAAAAATCACTAATCCAATATTATTAGCCTCAATATATTCTTGAATTTGAGCCAATTTGCCGCTACCAATAAAGGTGTTGCTATCTAATTTTGCCATGCGTTGTGTAAATCGTTTTACACATACTGCACCAGCGGTTTCAGCCAAAAAAGCTAATTCATCTAGGTATTCGTAAACTTGAGTTTCAGTTTGATTTTGTTGTATTACGCCTACCATTACGCATTTTTCAATGCCTAAATTTTTTTGAAAAGTTTCTAAATGATTTATCATGTATGCTACAAATGTAGTTGGAAATATTAGTGTTGATGGATTAAAAATCAATTTTTATAAACTGCAAATATCCTCGAAATTGGCTGGGTATAATCAACTCATATAATGAAACTTGAGTGGCTCTATTGGGCATTAGCATTAAATTTTTTTGCTTTGAGCTATTGATATTTGTTCTATTCAAACCGCCATCGGCATTAAATGAATGCACTAATAAGCCCGTTTGCTCAGTGATTGATTCATTGTAAATGATTTGAATTTTACTTTTGCCTTTTAATAAACTATAACCACTGTACAGGCTATTATCGGCTTCGCCACTTTGTTTTTTTCTTACAATTTTACTCCAATCAATATTTGCTTTGGCATCTCGGCTTTGTATTAAAATATCATCTTTATGATTGTAAGTATACGTTTTTACGGTTGGAAATGAGGGGGAATAATAATTAGGTACTTCAACGGTTTGCTGAGTAATGTAGCCATTTTCGGCAATTATTATCATGCCACCATCAAATCGTAAAACAATATCAGTAAGTTCATAATTATTAATATCCATTTCAGCTGATAGATTCATTTCTTTCATCAATTCATCTGAAAAAGATTCAAATTTATCGCTTATCAATGAATCGTTTTTGATATTCCATTTAGTGATTTGAAAGCCAGGAGTGTTGCTAATAGCCTTATTTTTTGCCACTCCTGCTAGCACAAATTGATGATTGATATTATCAATTTTAACAATCATACTATTCAATTTAATGGTGTTATCACTTAAAGTTTTTACCTCGGCAATATTTGCCGTTGTAGATAATTTGTAATATCTAGGGTTGTTATAAATTACTTTGGGTGATATATCCGATTGCTCGTGTTGGGTAGCAAAAAAATAAAAATTGCCTTCGTTATCCATCAACTCTTCTTCTAAATTTTCTTTCAATTCAGGCACTTCAACTGCCAAACGCTTCAGTATTTTTAATTTATCATTTATCAAAATAGTTTGTATTAAAGTACTTTGTTTGCCTTCATTCAACACATAATACACCATATATTTAGTTTTATCTTCACTGTGTTTTACATACCAATCAGCGTTATCATTAAATGTTTCTTTAGCTACTGAATCAAGTATTTTTAATTTGCCTTCCGCTTCTAATTTGGGTGTAAATCGTTGGGCTGCAATTAAAATTCCGTCGCCTTTTTTGTAACTAAACAATACATAAATTTTATTATTATGAACTGAAATATGCTGAATGGTACTACCTCTGTTGCCCAATTGAGCCTCTTTAAACCATTTTAAATTCATGGCATTATCATAACACTGAATTATATTTTCACTCTTGCTATATTTATATATAATGATGCCTTCGGTAGTTTTGCCTAGCACCGCAAAGTCGTAATTTTTATTCGATGTTTTTTCAGGTAATGAATAATTAATAGTTTGTGCAGCACCTATCAATGCTACAAAAAACAAAAAAAATAAAATACTAATTGATTTAAAAAAGATAAAATTTCGCATGAATTATATGAAGTAGAACGAAGTAAAAATAAATCATTTTATTCAAAAATCAATTTACCATTTTCAATTATTCTGCCCAAGGCATTAGTAATGCTGAATAAATAAGTGCCTGTTGCTAAATTATTTCTTTCAATTATTGTTTCAGACTCTATCAAGTTTTTATTCAAAACTTGCTGACCAATTAAATTATACAAATAAAATTGCAAAGCTTCATTTGTGTTTTTTGAAATAGTAAATGTGGATGTGGTTGGGTTGGGGAAGATGGAAGGTGCAACTTTATTTTGAGTTGTTTCAATTCCATTATAATAGTACGCTGAAAAGTTAAATCTTGTTCCTGAAGTAATGCATTGTGTTTTATAAAATGTTAAACCACGTGTTTCATAACCATGCCACACCTCTTCCGAATTGAAATAATATGGACCGCCTAAGCCAGAAATAAACCTAGTTTCATAAGTATACACGGATGTAGCTGAATCCAGAATCCACCATACAGAATGATTACAGTTGTTGGTGTCAATAATAATGGAATCAATATTCGGATGAAAATTGTGAAATGTATCAATAGGTAAACTATCTAAATTACAAACGTACCAACTTTGTATTCTCATCGTGTTATAGTAAGGAGATGTGCCTGGAGGAAATGAGGTTGTTAACCCAACATGTAAATGAAAAGATGTATAATAAAAAGTGTCATTATTTGCTGAAATAGATTTTGAAATAATGGAATCATAATCATCCTCCCAATGTTCAGGCGATTGAGTTATATTACTATGAGCATGTGTTTGCATTACATCACCAACCGAAAAATTATACACTTCACGATTAGTTAAACTCTGTGCTTTCATTTCAAATGAAAAACAAAACAGAAGTATGAGTAGTAAATATTTTTTCATGCTCATTTAATTTGAAATAAAATTAAGCATTTATTTAATTCATCAGCAAATAAAAATTTACAATTTGGTTTCAAAAAATGTTGTACTTTTTCGAGCATCATTTTCATCTATACAAATGTATTTATTATGATAAAAAAAATAAGTTGGTTCTTAGTTATTTCCATCATCATATCATCCTGTGGCAATAACAAAAAACATATTGCCGAGTTTGATAACAAAACAGTATTCACTGGTATTGGCGGCAAAAAATATATTCATAATGAGGATGCCGAATGGAATCCATCGTGGCGAAAAGATAATGTGGTAATTGTTCATTTTGCTGGCGAACCTATCAGCCTTCATCCATCCAATGCTAGCGACGAACCACGATTTATTATTAATAATTATACTCAAAAATTTTTGGTGCGTTGGGGTTTAGAGAATTATGATTTTGTACCTGATTTAGCAAGCAGCTTGCCTACTATTTCACCAGATAAATTATCCTACACTTATACGTTACGGGATGATGCACGTTGGGATGATGGATCAGCAATTACAGGCGCTGATATATTATTCACCTTGAAAGTTTTGTGCTGCACTTTAACTAATAATCCGCAAAGCAAAAGTTCGTTAGAAAATATTAAAAATGTACAATTATATGCTGCTACTCCTTTAAAAGTTACTATTCAATTTTATAAAGAACATATTCAAAATTCAGATTTTATTGCCGATTATCCTATTTTGCAACAAAGCTTTTTTGATAAAAAAAATGTGATGAATAAATTTTTATTCACACAAATAATTGATAAAAATTTTAAACCTGAAAATGAAAAAATTTTAGCTGATTTTGAAACAGAATTTAATGATGCAAAGTATGGCAATGATGTTAGTTTGCTCACGGGTGCAGGCCCTTATAAGGTAATTGCTTGGAACAAATCGCAATCCATTATCCTTCAAAAAAAACAAAATTATTGGGCAGCAAAAAGTAAATTGATTCATGATAAAGCGTTACCTGAAAAAATTATTTTTAAAATAAATACAGATGCAAATTCAACTTTATTAGAGTTTAAAAAACAAGAAATTGATGTAAGTGCTAATATCTCAACAGCAAAATTATTAGAGCTTAGGGCAGATAGTAATTTTAATAAAAATTATTATAATTATTTTTTAAGCAACCCAAGTTATACCTACGCAGCTTTTAATACCAAGCCCGATGGAATAAAACATCAGGCTTTTTTTACAGATAAAAATGTACGCCGTGCCTTTGCATTGCTTACACCTGCTGATGATATTATTAAAGTAATTTTTAAAGGCGCACCTAGCCGCATTACTTCAGTAGTTTCACCTATCAAAAAAGCTTACGATTCATCATTGAAAATTTTGCCTTATGATGGAACAGCCGCTGAACAATTACTCACCCAAGCAGGATGGAAGGATAGCAATGGCGATGGTATAAAAGATAAAATAATAAATGGAAAAAAAGTAGAATTAATAATAGAAATAAACTTAATGAACAATATGCCTGAATGGAAAGATGTAGCCACTATGATGGCTGAATCATTTGCAAAAGTAGGGGCTCAAT
>JBEANU010000249.1:0-3876 GCA_041165265.1 Bacteroidota bacterium
TTAGCAGCATCAAATTTTTAAATATGCCACATTATTATAAAGCAGGAATTATTCCGCATAAGCGTCATACTCAATTTCGCCAACCTAATGGCGAATTGTATGCTGAACAATTATTTAGTACCGAAGGTTTTTCATCAAACTATTCATTGCTGTATCATTGCCATCCGCCTACACAAATTACACATACTGATGAGCCCTTTGATGTATCGCCTAAGCCTGCTTTTGAAAAACAATTAAAGCATAGAAGTTTTGAAACTTTTAATGTAAAACCTGAAGCCGATTTTTTGAAAAGCCGCAAAACATTATTAATGAATAGTGATTTGTATATGGGCGTAGCAGCGCCACAACAAAGCACTACAACCTATTTTTATAAAAATGCGGATGCTGATGAAATGCTTTTTGTACACGAAGGAACAGGCGTATTAAAAACTATGTATGGCAATTTAAAATTTGCCTATGGCGATTATTTAGTAATACCAAGAGGCACTATTTATCAAATAGATTTTGATACAGATAAAAACAGATTATTGTTTGTTGAATCGTTTTCGCCCATTCGTTACCCAAAGCGCTATTGCAGTGAATACGGGCAGTTGATGGAGCATTCGCCATACTGCGAACGTGATATCAGAGAACCCCAAGATTTAAAAACACATAATGAACAAGGCGACTTTTTGATTTATGTAAAAAAGCAAGGCATGATGTACCCTATTCATTACAAAAATCATCCGTTTGATGTAGTAGGTTGGGATGGTTATGAATATCCATTTGCCTTTAGCATTCATGATTTTGAACCAATTACAGGCAGAGTTCATCAACCACCGCCAGTGCATCAAACATTTGAAACAAAATCTTTTGTTGTTTGCAGTTTTGTTCCAAGATTATATGATTATCATCCGCTTTCAATTCCAGCACCTTATCATCATAGCAATATTGATAGTGATGAAGTATTGTATTATGTTGATGGTGATTTTATGAGCCGTAAGCATGTTACAAAAGGTATGATAACGTTGCATCCTGGTGGTATTCCACATGGTCCACACCCTGGCACAGTTGAAAAATCAATTGGTAAATTGGAAACCAAAGAATTGGCTGTAATGGTGGATACTTTTCGTCCGTTACAATTAACACAAGAAGCATTGGATATTGAAGACCCTAATTATATAACTAGTTGGGCTGAATAAAAATTTAGATTTTATTAAAATTTTGATGGTTTGTAAAACTCAATTTACAATTATCATTTTCTATTTTTGGCACATCAAAAAACTAAATGGCTTTGCAACCATTCAACATTTATCATCATCAATAAATAAAATTATTAAAATGAAAAAAATATTAATCGTAGTAACCTTATTAATTGCATCACAATTATGTAATGCTCAAAAACAAAAAGTAAATAGTGCTTGGAACTATTTGAAGTATGAAGAATATGATAAGGCAAAAGCAGCAATTGATGAAGCTGAAGCAAATGAAGATTCAAAAGGTTTATGGAAAACATGGTATTACAAAGGTTTAATTTACCAAGCCATTTATGAGAAAAAGTTAGCCCAACAATTAAACGCAGGCGATGCTTTAAAAACAGCTTGCGATGCTTATAAAAAAAGTTTGGATATTGATGCCAAACATGATTATGCCGATGAAGCTTTAAAAAATTTACAATCATTAAATTATTTATTTGGTAAAGCAACTGATCAATTTTATAAAGAAAAAGATTTTTCAAAATCATTGGAGGCCATTAAAATGCAACTTTCAATTTATGATTATTTAAAAAAGTTTTACCCCACTTTAACTACTGATACTGGAAGCACTTACAATGCAGGTATTATAGCTGATAAAGCTAACAACATAACTGAGGCTATTGGTTTTTATGAAAAATTGGTTGGCTTAAAATATAAAGAAGCATATAGCTTATTAGCCACTGATTATTGCAAACAAAAAGATACTTTAAAAGCAATAAAAATTTTAGAAGATGGCTCATCAATTTACCCAACTGAGGCATCTATCATTTATGGTTTTGTAAATATTTATGCCAATACACATCAATATGAAAAAGCAATTGTTAAAATAAATGATGCTATAAAAATCACTCCTGAAAATGTAATGCTTTATGTTATTTTAGGAAATGCCTATGAACACATGGAAAAAGATACCGAAGCTGAAACAGCATACAATACAGCACTTTCAAAAGATGCTAATAATTATGATGCAGTAAAATCAATTGGAATTAATATTTATAATCAAGCTGCAAAGTTGAACAAAGAGATGAATGATTTACCTACTAATGCACCACAAAGCAAATATGATAATTTAGAAAAAAAGCGAAATGAAATTTTAAATAAAGCCCTACCCTATTTAGAAAAAGCAAATACAATAAATGCTACCGATGAAGAGGTTTTACGGCCTTTAAAAAAATCAAAATCATTATTAAATAAATAAAACGAATTTTTAAAAAGCGTTTATCAATAAAAGATAAACGCTTTTTTTTAATGTTTAAATCGAGGGTGAAATTGAACTAAGGTTTGTCGTAAAAAACTTCTATCTAAATGCGTATAAATTTCGGTAGTTGTAATGCTTTCATGCCCCAACATTTCTTGAACGGCTCGTAAATCAGCCCCTCCCTCAACCAAATGGGTTGCAAATGAGTGCCTAAATGTATGTGGTGAAATTGTTTTTTGAATACCAGTAATTTTCACCAATTCTTTAATGATTAAAAAAATCATTACTCTGCTGAGTTTACTTCCACGATGATTTAAAAATAAAAAATCATCATTCCCTTTTTTAATAGCCAAATGAACTCGTATTTGATGCAAATACAAACTAATGTGCTTCAACGCATGACTGCCTATTGGTATCATTCTTTCTTTATCACCTTTACCAATTACACGTATAAAATGTTCATCAAAATATAGATGTGATATTTTCAAATTCACTAATTCAGTAACCCGTAATCCGCAACTGTACAAGGTTTCAATCATTGCTCTATTTCTTGCGCCTTCAGGCTTGCTTACATCAATAGCATTAAGTAATGTTTCAATTTCAGTAATATCAAGCGTATCTGGTAATTGCCGTTTTAATTCGGGGGCTTCTAATAATTCGGCTGGGCTTTTATCCAACAAATCTTCCATCAATAAATACTTATAAAATGCTTTAATACCGCTTATAATACGTGCTTGGCTATAATCCGTCATGCCTAAATCATAAATCCATTGTACAAATTTTTTCAGAATTTTCAGTTCCATTTCCATTGGCGAAATGGAAATATTATTAATGTTTAAATATTGAACAAGTTTTTCAATATCGTGTTGATAGGCTTCAATAGTATTATCTGAAAGAGAGCGCTCTAATTTAAGATAGGCTTTAAATCCATTTATGTACGGTTGCCAATTCATCTCACTCATAATTTATTAAACTTTCCAAAACCGTAGAAGTAATATTTCAATCAATAAAAAAAAGATAGCCATTACAAAAAACCAACGCCATAAAACTATTCCGGTATTTATTTCAGATACAATTGTGCTCAAATTTTTATGCTCTGAATCAATTAAAACAATATTGGCATCAGTTAGTTTTTGTTTTAATTCAGCTATTTTATAAAAATTTAAATCTGATTCATGCCTATTAAAATTGAAAGCAAAAGCAGGCTTGCTAATAGTTTTTGTACCATTTAATTCAAATACTCCAGCCTTTTCAATTTGATTTTTTATTTTTAAAAATAAAGTATTTTCAATATTGGTTTGTTCAGGTATAAACTCTTGAAAAGTACTTTTTAAGGTATATGTAGGTTCGTTTTTGGCATCATCAGTATTTAATCTTATAGCCACATTATCGCCTATTGCGTAACTTAATTCATTATTTTTTGAACCACTAAAAGCCATCTTT
>JBEANU010000250.1:0-2666 GCA_041165265.1 Bacteroidota bacterium
CTTGGCGAAAGTGCAACAGATGATATTGTGCCTGTAAAGGCAATGTTTTCGGCCTCCATGTTGACAGTCATGCCTGTTTTCATAAACCCATAATCTTCTATAGGAACACCAATGTTCACAACACGTTGTGTTGATATTATTTTAACTACTGGTGCGCTAAAAGAAGTGTTTTCACCTGATTTAATCAATATATCTCAACTTTCGCAGCATAAAACAAACCCCAAACCTCTATAGAACAGGCAAAAATATGTTAGAAAATACAATAAAAAAGTAGAAAAACATCTCAAATTGTGTTATAATTAGTTTAGCGAAAACAAAACTATAACCGCTAAAATAAGGAGATGTTTTTCTATGAATACAATTATATCACAAGAAGATGAAAAATCAACAAAAGATGCAAAAAGATTTTTAAAAAATTTTAAATTAGGCACAATGTTAGGGCAAAGCAATTGTAAAAAAAGCAGTGGATTCACGGTTTCTGTCGTGTTTGAATTTATTTTTATGCTAATTTTTACAAATAAAAACCTTTACAGGTTTTTAAAAGACGATGAAAATAAAACAAATTTAAAAAAAGATACCGTATATAGATTTCTTAATAATAGCAATGTAAATTGGCGTAAATTCTTGTTGCTTTTTTCACAAAAAATTACAATTTATTTCACTAGATTAACTAGCGAAACAAGAGAAAAAGTTTTGATAATTGACGACTCTTTTTATGACAGAAATCGAAGCAAAAAAGTCGAATTATTATCTAAAGTTTACGACCATTCTGATGGTAGAAATAAGAAAGGTTTTCGCATGTTGACAGCAGGCTGGTCTGATGGTAATAGTTTTGTTCCTTTGATGTTTTCGTTGCTAACTGGTGCAAGCAAAAAAACAATTATCAACGATATAAACGAAGATAATGACAAACGAACAAATGGCTACAAAGCCCGTATTGAAGCTAAGAAAATGGCGACTGATGTTGCTCTTAATTTTATTGATGAAATAAAAAAACATGCTATTAAAGTTGATTATATTTTATTTGATAGCTGGTTTTCATCTCCGAAAATGATAACTAAAATATTAGAAAAAGGGTATAATTCGATTGCAATATTGAAAAAATCGAAGTGTGTTTTGTACGAATATAATGGTAAAAAATTGACGTTAGAACAGCTCTATAACTCGCTTAAAAAACGCAGAGGAAAAGCTCATATTTTAGCCGACGTCGTGGTTAAAATTGGATCAAAAGTTGATGGTTGGGACAAGCCAATTAAAATTGTTTTTGCAAGAAATAATAAGAAGAAAAATGAGTGGATTGCGATTTTATCAACAAATATTAAATTAGAGAATGAAGAAATTGTAAGAATTTACACAAAAAGATGGGCAATTGAAGTTTTTTTTAAGATGGTAAAGTCGCATTTAAACCTTGCAAAAGAGTTTCAAGGGCAATCTTATGATATGCTTGTAGCCCACACAACCATTGTATTTACAAGGTATTTGATGATTTCATACACTGTTAGAAATAATACCGATGACAGAACTTTTGGCGACCTGTTCTATTATTTTTGCGATGAATTGCAAGACGTTAAAGTGCAAGAAGCAATGGATTTATTAATGACATATTTTGAAGACTTTTTAAAAGACTCTTTTTCGTTGCAAAATGATGTTTTAGCAACTTATTTAAATAAGTTTATCTCTAGCTTACCATCGAAAATACAGGGTAAATTAGGTTTTTTGATGTGCGAAAGTTGAGTGACTAAACTGACAAGCCCCAAAAACTGTGATATAATATACAAGCAGCATAATAATGGACAACGCAGAGGTGCGCCCCAAACGCTTGTTGCGGCTTTGAACAATTAGTGGGCGATTGAAAGATCGCCTTGCCGTCAAAAACTAATTGTCAATTGCCCAAGCGTAAAAAACCTCGGGGGTTCGGGGGCTGGCCCCCGTCACTTAAGCCGCCGACCGCTTCATATAGACGTTTACTGGATATAAATAATTTAGGCTTTGGTGTGGTCTTTGCGTGTTGTACTCGTTGACATAGAGTGAAATTCCAATACGCAAAGCCTTTGGCGTCGCATATTCATTGATGTAAATATTTTCATGCTTCAAACTTCTAAACCATCTTTCAATAATTACATTATCGACCCACCGTGCCTTGCCGTCCATGCTCTGTTTTATGCAGTTTTCCGCCATAAATTGCGTATAATCGTCGCTTGTAAATTGGCTTCCTTGGTCAGAATTAACTATCTCAGGCTTGCCATATTTTGCAATCGCAATCTTTAATGCTTCAAGAACTGGTGCAGTATCCAGCGTGTCTGACAACACCCAACCAACGACAAATCGGCTGTACCAGTCGATTATTGCTGTTAAATACATATGTGTTTTGCCCATTTTTATATACGTAATGTCAACAGCCCAAACTTGATTAGGTGCTGTAATACTAATGTTTCTAAGCAAATACGGATATATTTTATGGGCAAGATTGCGTTTTGACAAATTAGGCTTTGGATACGACGCATAGATGCCCATTTCGTCCATTAAACGCTTGACAAGTTTCCTGCCAACATGAATGCTATCTTCGACGCGCAACTTGACAACAAGCCGTCTAACGCCCAAATAGCACTGTTTCGTGTGCCAAAAGTCAAGCCTTGATTTAACTAATTCTTCAAATGTTACCTCCT
>JBEANU010000251.1:0-8291 GCA_041165265.1 Bacteroidota bacterium
TTTTATGTGCTGCTGCTGTGTTTTCAGTTATAATTATGTATTTTGCTTATACGTATTTTGATTCACCAAAAGAGAAATTATTAAAACGTGAATTGGCACAAATGAAGGTTCAATATAAATCATTGAATAACAGAATGCAAAATATTGATAAAGTGATGGCCGATTTGCAAGATAGAGATGATAATATTTATAGAGTAATTTTTGAAGCCGAACCAATCCCTAAAGATATCCGTCATGCAGGCTATGGCGGTGCAAATTTATATGCCAAATTAGAAGGTTTTGATAATAGTGATTTAATGCAAAGCACTACTGAAACTTTGGATAAATTGAGCCGACAAATGTATGTGCAATCAAAATCGTATGATGAAATAAAAAAACGAATTGAAAATAAAGCACAGATGCTACATTCAATTCCTGCTATTCAACCAGTAAGCAATAAAAATTTAATGCGTATTGCAAGTGGCTTTGGATATAGGATTGACCCTATTTATAAAATCATGAATTTTCATTCAGGGTTAGATTTTACGGCACCAACTGGCACACCTATTTATGCCACAGGTGATGGTGTAGTAAGTTTATCCAGATATGATAACAGTGGCTACGGCATGCATGTAGTGATAAATCATGGATATGGTTATCAAACTTTATATGGTCATATGAGCCGTATGAAAGTAAACGCAGGGCAAACAGTAAAACGTGGCGATGTGATTGGATATGTTGGCAGCACAGGCAAATCAACCGGACCTCATTGCCATTATGAAGTGATTAAAGGCGGCAACAAAATTGACCCAGTTAACTTTTTCTATAACGATTTATCGCCAGCTGAATACGAAAAAATGGTTCAACAATCATCAAAAAGTAATCAAGCTTTTGATTAATATTTTGTATATTTTTTTTATCCATCAATTAAACTATTATCAATTTTTATGTTTGAAAATTTATTAAACTTAGTAAAAGAAAACGCTGGTGATGCTATCATCAATAATACTGCAATACCAAATGAACACAACGATGCAGCCATTGAAACAACCACAAATAGTATTATAGAAGGGTTGAAAAATCAATTGGGTAATGGCGGATTAGATGGGTTAACTTCTTTATTTCAAGGAAATAATCAAAGTGGAATGGTTCAAAACATTTCGCAAAATGTAGCTGGTAATTTGATGCAGAAATTCGGAATTGAAAATGAAGCTGCTCAATCCATAGTTAGTTCATTAATACCAGTGGTGATGAATAAATTTGTTAACAAAACCAACGACCCAAATGATTCAAGTTTTGATGTACAAGGCATCATGGGTTCATTAATGGGAGGTGGTAATGCATCATCAAGCATAGGCGGAATTTTGGGAAAAATGTTTAACTAAATTGTTACACATCTTGAATCTTTATTGTTGAAAAGCATTGGAGTTTTTTTTCTACTGAATTGAAAATTTGTGGTAATTACATTAACTGATAAATAAACCTTTTAATTAATTGTAGTTATCATTGATTTGTTTAAAGTTGAAATAGTACATCAACTGCAGAGTACTCAAAGGTTTTGCAAAGCACACAAAGAATGTATTTTTAAGATTTCTTTACATACTTTGTGATGTATTTAGTCGGCGCACTTTGCGATTTAAATTGAATTAACTTTAGACAATTTCATTTTTTTATTTATACTTTAATCCATTTTTAATTGGATAATTTTGCACACTATCATTTATACTAAAAAAATATTGTTCAGCACTTTTTTGTGCTTCTTAATTTTTCCGTTTATCACAAAAGCACAAGTAGTAATCAATGAATATTCTTGTTCAAATGTTTCTTACGTTCAAGATAATTTTGGAAATTATGAAGATTGGATTGAATTATATAATCCTTCTACATCAGCAGCAAATATTGGCGGATATTGGCTAAGTGACAATAAAAACAAAGTTCAGAAATGGCAATTTCCTGCAGGAACTACAATTGCTGCCCAAAGTCATTTGCTAATTTGGGCATCTAGCATAAATAATTTAACGCAGCCTTTTCATACCAATTTCTCACTGAAACAATGTGACCCCGAAGCTGTATTATTTTCAGATGCTTCAGGAACAATTATTGATTCATTAACGCTTAAACGAACGCAACAAAATCATTCACGTGGCAGAACTTCAGATGGTTCAAATTTGTGGTCAGTTTTTTTAACCCCCACTCCAGGAGTAACAAATGCAAATGCGTTTAAAGAATATGAGCCTTTGGTAACTTTTAACTTAGCGCCAGGGTTTTATGCAGGAAGCCAAAATTTAACCATGTCATGTGCTGATAATACTGCCATCATTCGATATACAACTGACGGGAGTAATCCAACAACCTTATCCAATGTTTATTCAGGAACAATTTCAGTGGCAACTACAACTTTATTCAAAGCCACCGCTTGGAGTTCCACAGATCCATTAGTGCCACATAGTTTTATTGAACCCAATACTTACTTTATTAATGTGAGCCATACCATTCCAGTATTATCATTTGGCGGAACTGCTTTAGATACTTTATTACAAGGCAATTCATTTTATGATGTTCAAGATGCAAGCATGGAGTATTTTGATTATGGCGGTGTATTTCAATTTCAACAAGTAGGAAGCGCTAATAAACATGGCCATGATAGTTGGGCATATCCTCAACGTGGGTTTGATTATGTAATGCAAGATGAACAAGGTTATGCAAACGAAATAAATTATAAGCTTTTTCCTGTTGTTTCAAAGCGTAAAAAGTTTGATAGAATCATCTTAAAAGCCGCTTCATCAGATAATTATCCGGGTAATAATTTTTTGCCTTCTTGCCATTTACGAGATGCATTTGTTCAATCTTTTTCTCAAGTTAGGCACTTTGATTTAGATTGCCGATCATGGACACCATGTGTGATTTATTTGAATGGAAATTATTATGGCGTTTATGAAATTAGGGAAAGAATGGATCATAAAAATTGGACCAACTTTTATTACAATCAGAATGAAGAAGATATTGATTTGTTGAAATATTGGGGAGGATTAAATATTGAATATGGCAGTGATACTGCATGGGCGAATACCTATAATTTTCTGTTAGCTAATTCAATGAATAATGCAGGGGCGTATCAATATGTTGAACAACGAATTGACTTTAGTAGCGCAATTGATAATTTTATTTATAACACATTTATTGTAAATAGCGATTGGATTAATTGGAATACCATGTGGTGGAGGGGTGGAAACCCTGCAGGTAAAAAATTAAAATGGCGGTATTCACTTTGGGATGAAGACAATACGTATAACCTTGGTCAAAATTTTACGGGTTGGCCAACTACAAGTGCTGTGGCAAATCCTTGTGATATTAATTTATCATGGGGCGATTTAACAAATCCTGCATCACCTGATGAAGGCCACATGGTAGTGATAAATAAATTAATGCAAAATCCCCAATTTAAAACTCAATTAATTAATAGATATGCTGATATGCTTAATCATGATTTGAATTGTGATACTGTTTTGCATTATTTAAATTACATGGTTGCCGTTCTTACTCCTGAAATGAATAAACATTGTATTCGTTGGGGTGGCAACATGGCCACATGGACAACTAATTTGGATACCATGAAAGCATTTATTAACAGAAGATGTACATTTATAGATAGTGCAATGGTAAACTGTTATCAACTAACAGGGCCATATTCTTTACTATTTAATGTGTTACCAAAAAACAAAGGAACTATTAAAGCAAGTACAATACAATTGCCTTATTATCCCTACACAACAAAGTATTATGGAAATATATTTGTACCTATTGTAGCAAAAACTACTGATACCTGTTACACTTTTGATTACTGGGAAGTTAAGCATCATGCAGCATTTGGTGGCGATACTATTTTTAACGATACACTTTTTTATAATCCTACCATTAACGATTCAATAATTGCTAATTTTAAAAACCACTGTGATGGTATTGGTCCGAATCAACCACCAATAAAAATTACTGAAACAATTTTATTTCCTTCAGCATTCACACCAAATGGTGATGGCATAAATGATTTTTTTAAAGTATTGGGTAAAAATATAGAATCATGTAATCTGAAAATTTATAATCGTTGGGGCGAATCAATTTTTGAATCCATTGATAAAAACACTGGCTGGGATGGCAGATTCAATGGAGAAATTGTGCAGCAAGGTGTATATTTATATTCAGCTACAATTATTCAAACTAATGGTGTTGTGCAATCTTTAAAAGGAAATGTTACAATTCTTAAATAATTAGATTCTATTTTTACCATAAATAAATTTTGAATACATGCTTTCCAATTGCCGAGTTTGTCATCAACCATTAAAGTTTTTAAAAAACTTAAAAGGGAATAGAATTGTGGTTGATATTCCATTATATATCTGCAACAATTGTGGTACACAGTTTACCTATCCAAAAGAATTTATGGCACAGCGTCAGTTTGATGATTTTGATATGGATTGGTATTTAAAGCGCAAACCAAAAGCACAGAATAAAATCAATAGAGCGTTGAAAGCTATTACTAATATGGGCATTCCGCATGAAGGGAAATTTTTAGATATTGGATGTGGCTTGGGTTATAGTATGGAAGTAGCAAAAGAGAAAGGTTACGATACATACGGTGTTGAACCTTTGGCAGCAGCAGCCGATTATGCCATTAACGAATTGAAATTAAATGTACGAAAAGGATTTTATGAACGCAATGATTACCCTGCTAATCATTTTGATTTAATATGGTTGGACCAAGTTTTAGAACATGTGTATGTGCCCGATAAATTATTTGCAGACATTTGTTACAATTTAAAACCTGGAGGATTTTTCTTTTTAGGCTTACCAAATGTAGATTGGATGTGGCTTTTACTAACCAAATTAAAAATCACTTCAAAAATAAATGTATTTAACGACCCTGAAGAACACATCAATTATTACCAACGCAGTAGCATTGAATATTTATGCAAGCAAAATGAGGTGGAGATTTTCGATTTATTTTATCCAAAAGATTTTATCCGAATTCCGTTTCAAGTTTTAGGAATGACAACTGGATATTATTTAATTCAAAAGCCCAAGTAATTAGTAGTCAATAAATAAAAAAGTAAGAGCAATAAAATCATTCCATTTTTTTTTAAAAGTTTAATGAATCTATTGTTCCTATTCCTGTTAAGTAATTATCTTTTAAGATAATACCGCCTGATTGGCTTCCAAATTTCCAACTCAAATTTCTTTCAAAAATACCATCGCTTTTAGTATTACTACTTAGATTTTCAATAGTATCAATCACACTAATATTCAACTTAGATGGAAATGGTCCAACATACATTTTCTGAACTTCTCTATTATAATATTTACCGCCTTTTAATAACTTTAATACTAAAATATCATTTGATGTTGTAGTGTTTTTAAAACTCACAATTAAATTATTTTGTGAATATAATTGCCCAACATGAATATAAAAGTTATAAAATTTTTGCATGTTTTGGTCTACTCTTGAATTGTAGAAACAATTTTGAATAGTAAACTCATCGAAACTATAATCCTTTCTAAAAGTAGCTTTAACGGAATAGTTCCCATTATCATCTGTTGAGGAAAAATATTCATCAGAATACTTACTAGTTTTATGAACCACTTTAAATTCAGTATTTCGAACTGGAGTTCCTGTGATTATATCTTTAATACTGCCTGTTATAATATCATGTCTTTTTAATTTTTCACATGAATTTAAAAATAACATAATGCTTACTAAAAACAAAAAAGTAATTTTCATGAAAATTAAAAGTTTAATGAATCTATTGTTCCTATTCCTGTTAAGTAATTATCGGTTAAATTAATTGTACCTGATTGACCTTTGAATTTCCAAAAAACTTTACGTTCAATAATTCCATCATTTTTATGGGTGCAAAAATTTTCAACTGTATCTAAGATTGGAATAATGAAATTCATTTGGAATGGTCCTATCAGTCTCTTTGATAATTTTTTATTAAATGGAAATGGTTTTGAGTCGGATAAAAGAATTAAAGTATCATTGATTGATGTTGAATTTTTAAAACTAACCTTTAAATCGCATTTAGATTGTAAAATGCCTTCTTTAACATAGAAGTCAAAATAATAATACAAATTGCTGTTCACTCTTGCATTGTATTCAAAGGATTTAAAACTAAATGTATATTGACCAACATCCCTATAAAGAACATTTTTTACAATGTAATTACCATTATCATCCGTTGAAGAAGTATATATATCAGATGACTTATTCGTTGAATATCTAAATGTGAATTTTTGATTTTTTATTGGACTATTAGTTCCAAATTCCTTAATACTACCTTTGTAATCATCGTATCCAAACTCCTTGATACATGAATTAAATAGCAGCATGACTGAAAACAATAACAAGGCATAATATCTCATTAAAATTATTTTCATACTGTGATGCTATAATTAACCATAGGTTTAATTAAACTATATAAACTTTCTTTGATGCCATAATGAGTGTCTCTACTCAGCATTTCTGTTCAGAAAGACACAAAATGATATGATAGAAGCCAAGTATCTAATCCAAAGCAGATAATTTTCTTATCTAAGCAATTGCATTTTTCAAACTAAAGCATTTGATAAGCATCAATTTCTGCTTACATTTGCACACAATTTTTTAACTATAATTTAATTGATAAACATGAGTGTAGATTTATTTGCAAAGTTTAAAACCGACATGGGTCCATTAGGGCAACATGCTAAAATGGCTCACGGTTATTTTGCTTTTCCTAAATTGGAAGGTCCTATTAGCAGCCGAATGATGTTTAAAGGAAAAGAAAGAATCGTTTGGAGTTTGAATAATTATTTAGGATTGGGCAACCATCCTGAAGTTCGTAAAGCCGATGCAGATGCAGCCGCAGAGTTTGGTTTGGCGTACCCTATGGGTGCCCGTATGATGAGTGGTAACAGCAATTTGATTGAACAATTTGAACGTGAATTAGCTGATTTTGTAAAAAAACCAGATGTATTTATTTTGAATTATGGCTACCAAGGTGTTGTGTCAATTATTGATGCCATTGTTAATCGTCATGATGTAATTGTGTACGATGCTGATTCGCATGCTTGTATTTTAGATGGTAAAAGATTGCATGTTGGAAAAAGTTTTGTTTTCAAACATAATGATATTGAAAGTTTTAAAGTACAAATGGAACGTGCTACTAAAATGACTGCCGAAACGGGTGGTGGAATTTTAGTCATCACCGAAGGCGTATTTGGTATGAGCGGCAACATGGGCAAATTGAAGGAAATAGTTGATTTAAAAAAGAATTATAATTTCCGTTTGTTGGTGGATGATGCTCATGGCTTTGGTATGATGGGCGCAACAGGCGCAGGCACAGGCGAAGAACAAGGTTGCCAAGATGGAATTGATTTATACATTAGCACATTTGCAAAAGCAATGGCAAGCATTGGTGGTTTTGTGGCTGGCGATGAAGAAATAATCAGTTATTTGCGTTACAATACTCGTTCGCAAATTTTTGCTAAAACATTACCAATGCCAATAGTGAAAGGCAATTTGAAGCGTTTAGAATTATTGCGCAGCAAGCCTGAATTGAAAGCAAAATTGTGGCATAATGTAAACCGTTTACAAGGTGGTTTACGTGAAATTGGGTTGAACTTAGGTGCTACAAATACTTGTGTTACTCCAATTTATTTACAAGGCACTACAACACAAGCAGCTAATTTAATTTTTGATTTACGTGAAAATTTTAATATCTTTTGTTCAATAGTTGTTTATCCGGTTATTCCAAAAGGACAAATGTTATTGCGTTTGATTCCTACTGCAGACCATACTGATAAAGACATTGATGATACTTTACATGCTTTTCGTGAAATTTATCGTAAGCTTACCACAGGCGAATACGATAAGCAATTTGAAGGAATGGCAATGATTGAAGCCATGGGCGGTTCAGGAGTTTAATAATAATATTATTGATTAGAAAAACGACCAATTCATGCATGAGTGGGTCGTTTTTTTTTGAGTTTAATAATAGGTAACTCAATAAAATGATAAGATAAAATTGATAATGGTAAAGTGATAGCAAATGATAAAAACAGGAATTGTAAAATATTTAATTGAGCTGATGAATAGTAGATGATTAATTGTTGAATTGGGAAACTATACACATAAATGCCATAAGAATAATCGCCACTAGAAGTTAGTTTTTGTAAAAATGGAATCGATAAAAAAGCTATCCAAATAGTAAAAAGTGGAATAAAGAAAAATGCCACAATGGATGAAAAATTAGTTCGCCAACTGATTGCCCAAATAATAA
>JBEANU010000252.1:0-6358 GCA_041165265.1 Bacteroidota bacterium
GGGTTTTCGATGAAATGATTGGATTTACGGCAGATTTTATTTTTCTTTTCTTGTTTTGATACAAGAAAAGAAACAAAAGAAAATCAAGCCTCCAAAACAATAATTTGAAAATACTACGAATCAATTTTTTTGCAGCGAAATCGTGGTTTCTCTTGAAATGCTTGTTCGAATTGAATTACAAAGTATTAACAAAATTCGATTTCGCTAACACAAAGCCACCGCACAAAATCGATTCTTGATTTTCTAAATTTTTGTTTTGATGGCAATTTGGTGCCAAATGACTTTTGAGGGACGACTATGTAGTTTATTATTTGACCAACTACTTACAACGATTTCAAAAAAGCCAACAATGCTTCTCTATCTGTTTTACTTAATTTTTTAAATTTATTTTTAGAAGCTTGGGCTTCGCCGCCATGCCACAATATAGCTTCGGTAATGCTTCTGGCTCTTCCATCGTGCAAATAATAGCTGTTTCCGTTTATAATTTCGGTTAATCCAATGCCCCATAATGGAGCAGTACGCCACTCATTTCCTGTAGCTAAAAAATCTGGTCGGTTATCAGCCAAACCATTGCCCATGTCATGCAATAATAAATCAGTATAAGGCGCAATGCGTTGATTAGATAAATACTTGCGACTCATATCTGTAACCGTTTTCATTTCTGTTACATGACATTTATTGCAATCCGTTTGATTGAATAATTGTTTGCCTAATTTCACTTTGGCATCTTCTACATTTCTTCGGGCAGGCACTTGTAAAGTTTGCGTATAGAATGCTGCTGCATACAATAAACTATCGCTTAATTCGGTTTCATCTTGTAAATTATCATACTGTATTTGCCCGAACGAATTTTCGTTTGGAAAAATAAAACTAGTAATTCCCATATCGCCATTATAAGCACCAGCAGCTTGTTGTAGCAAATTAGGTTGATTGCATTTCCAACCAAATCTGCCTATTTTTTTTGAATGCGATTTTACATCCCACACATAATTTGCTTTGCCTGAAATTCCATCGCCATTAGCATCAAACTCATCAGCATTTTTTAATATATCTGTTTCACTTACTGCTTCTAATAATCCTAAACCAAAAATAGGTGGCGCTAATCGTGGCGAATACAAAAACCCTGAAGGCAACGATTGATAGGCATTTGTGAAAGAATATTGAGGTTCTTGTAATTCATAATTTTCGCCATCGTTATATTGTCCTAATTGCTGAATATATTGCACAATGGCTGTGGCTTCAACTAATTTGCCAAAGGTAGCTCTGTTTTGCATTTGTCCGCCAAAGCCTTGCACAGCAACTGGTCCGCCATGTACATCTTCGCCAGGCATACTTAATCTGAACAATAAACCAGTAGTTGGGTCGCCATCATATTTTGGCGGTCTGCCTCTGCCATCGCCTACATGGCATGATACACAGCTTACATTGTTATACAACGGCCCCAAGCCCGAATGAAATTTGGCAGGAGCAGTTACAAAAGTTTGTTCAAATGCTTTGTCGCCAGCTTCATGCATCAATAATTCTGAAGCACTGAGTCCTTCAAATTCATGCTCGAATGCGCCAACAGAAGCATCCATAGCGGTTTGAATGCCGCCACTTAATCGTTCATCTAATAATTCATCATTAAATGCCGAAGGCTTTCGGCATGATTGATAACAAATTACCATTGATGCCAACGCTACAGTTGCTATTTTAAAATTCCATTTCATTAATCAGTAATTTGTTGATTCACCAAATTAATGGCATCATTTTCTAAAGTATTTTTCAGTTTATTAATAGCTTGTTGGGCATTAATAATTTGGTTTTGTTGGGTAAAAATGGCTGTGCCAAAATTTCCTTGTATGGCTTGTACAGCGCTTATTGCAGTTGAAATTTCAGATTGAATTTGATTATCTAACGAAATATTTTTTTGCTTCACCCAATCTGAAATTCCTAAACCGTCCGTTGTATAAACGCCATTATAAACATTGTAAACACCTTGAATATTATTTTTGAAATCAATCAATGAATTTTGGCTGTAAGGCGATTCTTCCAACGAGGCATCTTGGTTGATAAACGGTTCTTCTATTTTTCCGTTTGCCACTTCATCACAAATGCCTGCCATAGCGGTAATCATCTCTAAATAAGCTGCTTTTTTTGTTGGATAAATGCTACTTGATTTACCTGCATTATAAATATTATTTAAAAATGATGAAGTTGTTTTCGGATTATATGCTGTTGCCATTTCATCAACAATTATTTTATAATTTTGAGCCAATGCCATTAAATATTGTTTTTCACGAATGGTAAAATCAACTGCTTTTTTGTTGCTTGTTTTCCCCCAAAGCATGTATTCCATTGGATGATAGCCTTTCAAAGCATCATCTAACATAGCAATGCTATCAGCAGTTAAATGATAATTGCTATTTAATAATGAATCCATATCCGTGTAATTCACAGGCCATGTATCTGTTTTTGGGTCGAACTGTTCAGTAGAAACTGGGCCATATAAAAAGGCTTCACATTGCTCCCAAACCTGACGCATATTTTTCCATGAAGTTTTGCAAGCTGATAAATTATTATCCGTTGGGCTTGTATTAAACGCTACAATATTGTTGTAATAAACATTGGCTTTACTTTGCAAATCACTAAAACTTCCCCAAACTACATTGGTTGCAATATCATTAATTACTGTTTGATTGATGTTTTGCGTTGTAGCAGTGGTGGTAGTTGGTTTTGGTTTTCGGCATGAAACCAACATCATTACTATCAAAAATAAACTTCCTATTTTTTTCACTTTATGCTTTTGTTTTAATTGTTATAAATCCGTTTTCAACTTGCGTTGAATATTGCTGTAAAGGCTTATCAGCTGGGCCATTTAATACTTTTCCATCAAACCCAAAAATGCTACCGTGTGATGAACATCTTATGTTTTTATCATTCACACTTAATGGCTGATTTTCATGAGTGCATTGCAAATAAAAAGCACGATAACTGTTTTCATTTTTAATCACTACAATATCATATTCCATTTCAGCATTTCGTACCAATAAATAATTTTGATTGGGTTGGAATTGTGAAGTTGGAACTTGCAATGCATCATTTTTTAATTCTGTTTTATAAATAGATGATGTGCCTCCGCAACTTTCTAATACTGAACTTATACTGCCTGCAAAAGCTACAGCCATACAGCTTTTACAACTTAGTGATATAAAATTTCTACGTTCCATTTCCAATGAATTTATTTATATAATAATAGGTAAAGTCTAGCTTTTTGAAAACATCTTTTTTATTCATTATTGCTCACAAAGTGGCTAAGACGCAAAGAATTCAAATACTATTTTCTATAAATAATTATTATACTTAGTGTCTTTGCGCCTTTGTGTGATAAATGTATTCAGCTTTAAAACATTGCTATATAAAGTAAACATATTTATTTTGATAAGGGTTGATAAATTAAAAACTATATCCAATTCCTAAATTCACAAAACTTCTTTTGGCTTGATAAGCATTTTGTTGAGGAAATGGTAAAGTGATTAATGCTTGATTCCAATCGCCCGTTTGTTTCATTAAATAATCAGCTTTTACAATAATTCCAACAACAGGCTGAAAGGTAAAACCTGCAATTAAATATTGTTGTTGCAGTGCATTATTATGAATTCCGTTTTCAGATGTTTTTGCATTCAAATCAATATTTTCATAACGGGCAAATAAATTAAACTTTTTGTTGTTATATTTTTTTGAATGATAAAAAATATTGTACGCAACCTCAACATAGCTACCTAGCAACAATTCAGGCGTATTGTTGGTATAGGCAGCATTAATTGCTTTTGCATCCGGAATGCTGATGGCAGCCGCTAAAGCTTTTATTGACCAAGCATTTTTATTGTATTGAATATTAAAATCAGAAAGCATAACAGGTGTGCCAAAAGCGCCACTGCTTAATTGTAAGCTATCTGCCACTTTCGGCGTTAACCCTGCTGAACCACTAATATAACCTGATAACTGAAATCTGAAATTATTTACATAATACAACAATGAACCTGATGTAGCCAAATTTGCAGCCATTGCATCTCTGCCTTCAAATCTTCCGCCTCTTATTCCGCTTCCGTTTTCAAAACCTGCGCTGTTCAAGCCATTGGTTAATGCTAAAGTGTATTGCAATCCATTTATTTGTTTGATGTTACCATACAATCCAATTCCAATTTCTCTCCAAGTTGAAGGCAGCACAAGGGTTTCAACAAACGGACGATTTACACCATTAAATGTTGTTGGCAGATGATTTTCATTGATTAAACCAATTCGTGGAATAAATAATCCAGCATACAAATAGGTGTTTCGTTTTAATACAAATCGAGCAAACGCTTGTTCCAACGATATTTCACCACCAGGTTCACCACCTGCAATTTTCGCATCTTCAATTTCTATTTCACTAAAAAATGAAATTTTATTATTGAACTTATGTCCCATAAAAATTACAGCTCTATCTAAATTAGTTACGGCTGTTTTATTTAACGCATCATAAGTATATCTCAATTCGCCATAGCCACCAATGGGTGTAGCGGTTTGAGCTTTCTTTAATAAGTTTAATGACAATGCTTCTTCGGCGGTGCTATCAGCTGCTTGTTGAGCAAATGAAACGGTGGTCAATAAAATTCCAAGTATCAATAAATATAATTTCATGAATGATTAATTTTTTGCAAAAGTAAATTTAGAAACTTTTACGCTTTATCCGAAAAAGGAAATTGACTAATCGAAAAGGGAAAATAAAAAAGCCGAACTTTATATTGAAGCTCGGCTTTTAAAGTAAAATAAAATTACTTAGTTCTGTTTCTTAAAAACTTGTACAACAATCGCATGCCATATCCTGTGCCGCCTTTGCCCCAATAGCTCAACTCGGTATGTGCAAATGCAGGCCCAGCAATATCATTATGTACATAAGGGTAATTAGTAAAATTTTCTAAAAATTTACCAGCCGTCATGGCTCCACCATCAGCACCGCCAACATTTTTTAAATCGGCAATGGATGATTTCATTTTTTCGCCATATTCTTCCCACATAGGCAATTCAACACCACGTTCGTAAACTTGTTCGCCTGCAATTTTAAATTCTTTCATTACACTTTCATCGGCTGTGCCCATTATTGCATGCCCACACATGCCTATCATACGGGCAGCTGCACCAGTAAGCGTAGCAAAATCAATTACCAATTCAGGGTTATATTTTTGAGCATAACTTAATGCATCTGCCAATATCATTCTGCCTTCAGCATCTGTATTTAATACTTCTACAAAAAGTCCGTTGTGCATTTTAATAATATCGCCAGGTGTATATTCTAAGCCATTAATTCTGTTATCGGTTGATGGAATTAAACCAATAATATGTAAGTTTAATTTCGATTTTGCAGCAGCTATAAAAGTTCCTAATACCACAGCAGCGCCAGTCATATCGCATTTCATGTGGTCCATTGAATCGGGCGTAGGTTTAATGCTCAAGCCACCTGTATCATACACTACCCCTTTACCTACTAATACAATTGGTTTTTTGTTGATAGGTTTTGCTGGTTTATGTTCTAAAATGCTGAATGTAGGCTCAACTGGGCTTCCCATGTTTACAGCCAATAAGCCACCAAAATTATTTTGTTGAATTTTTTTCTTGTTCCACACCTCGGCTTTAAAACCATATTTTTTTGAAGCCTTCATTACTTCTTTACCCAAATCAACACTATTTAAATAAATTACTGGTTCGTTTACTAAATCACGAACTTGATATAAAGCTTCGGTTACAATATTCAAATTTTCAACTTCGGCTTTTAAAGCAGCATCGCCAATTACATTAATCGTTTCTAAAGCATTTTTCTTTTTTGATGATTCTTTAAAATATTTTATAAACTGATAGTTGCTCATTGCCATACCTTCGGCAAAATACAGTTGAGCATTTTCAATAGCCGAAATATTTACTACATCAATTGCTTTTATTTTATATTTATTGATATGCGATGTGGCTCCATGAGCCGCTTTACGTATGGCTTCGTGGGTTAAGTGTAGTTGTGGTTTTTCTTCCATCACAACCATTACAAATATTTTATTTCCTTGGTTTACATGAAATGATTTAAGCTCTTGTTTAAGCTGTAGTTTTACAAAATCAAGATTCTCTTTGCTTAATTTTAAGTGCGATGGAATACTTGCTTTAGTATCCATTAATACTACTAAATTATTTTTTTCACTATGATTAGCGCTGTGCTTAATTGATATAGCCATACTATTTTTGATTTTGTTATAACCACAAATGTAAAAAACCATTATCATAAACAAAGTAAGCTGGATTAACTTTTACCTTATTTGTTTTATCTTTTTTTATAGCATCCAAAAAAAATACG
>JBEANU010000253.1:0-2797 GCA_041165265.1 Bacteroidota bacterium
AAAATGCACTAATGGGTATCATCATTAACCAATCTAAAATTAAGCTGGTGTGATGCCATGTAAAAAAACTAACATACATAATTTCAATAAAACCTAAAATTAAAAGTAGGTTAAGACCTCGGTTTGCTGTTATCCATTTTTTACAAACAAAACCATTAATTAAAAAAATTGTAATAGCCATCAATGTATTAAATGGCATAATGATATAAATACCTACATACCACCACATTAAAATATATGCTGCAATGGTACAACCAATAAGTTTTGTATATTTTGATACCAAATAATTTTCATTAATTGCATCAGTTAATTTTAAAGGTTTTATTTTTTTTAGGTTGAACATTATTGTAAGTTATAAAGTTGCTAAGTTATTAAAATTTATTTTCGTTAAGTTAGCTTTATTGCGCTAAATTGATGACACCCAATAATTATCTTTGCAATTCATTTTTTTATATTCATGAATATTAATGAGGTTTTAAGCGTTTTTCAATTATCTGATAGTAGCGATGCCATAAATAAGCATTTACAAAAAAATAATAGCTCAACTATTCACTTAAATGGCTTAATTGGTTCGGCGGAAAGTCTGCAAACGGCGGCTATCTATTTGTCCAACCCCAATCAAACACATTTTATTGTTTGCAACAACAAAGAAGAAGCGCTTTATTTTTCTACCGACATTGAGAATTTGTTGAATCATCAATCAACAAATCAACAAATCAACAAATCATTCAGTTGCTTCTTCTTCCCTGATTCATTTAAAATAGTTGGAAATTTTTCTTCCGAAATAAACAATAATCAGGTTTTAGAACGAACTGAGTTGTTGACCTATTTATTAAAAGCCCCCTCTAACTCCCCCAAAGGGGGAGAACTTTCATCGATGAAAAGTATTGTTGGTGCTAACTCCTCCCCTTTGGGGAGGCTGGGAGGGGCTATAGTAGTTACTTATCCTGAGGCGTTGATGGAAAAAGTAGTATCGCAGGCAGGATTGCAAAAACATATTTTGCATTTCAAAAAAGGTGATAATCTGGATTTGGATTTTGTGATTGAACTACTCACCGAACTGAATTTTGAAAGAACTGATTTTGTGTACGAACCAGGTCAATTCAGTATTCGTGGTGGCATTGTAGATATATTTAGTTTTGGAAATGAGTTACCCTATCGTGTTGAATTGTTTGGTAAAGAAGTGGAAAGCATCCGAACTTTCGACCCTGCATCGCAATTGAGTAATCAAAATATTGCTCATGTTACTATCATTCCGAACACTAATAATTTAAGGACTGTGTCCGCCGAGGCGGATGAAAAAATAGAATCATCATTATTTGATTTTATTCCGAACAATACAATATTTTGGATAAAAAATGCCATTAGTAGTTTTGAATTAATTGAAGCTTATGATGCTGAATCGGATTTGAAATCCAATGAACATGAATTAATAATTGCAAATCCGAAAGAGCAAATAATACAAGGCATTGAGAAATTTTCCATCATCGAATTTGGAACCAGACCATATTATAAAGCAGATGTAAAAATTCAGTTTAATCAAACACCTCAGCCTTCATTCAATAAGAATTTTGAATTGCTGATTGATGATTTGTTGGTGAAACAACATTTGGGTTTTGAGAATTTAATTTTCTCAGATAACCCAAAACAGATTGAAAGATTTTACAACATTTTTGATGACCTTGCCCCCTCCAGCTCCCCCAAAGGGGGAGTGAAAGCCAGTGCACAAAGGCTTTCGAGCGTTGGCAACTCCTCCCCAATGGGGAGGTTGGGAGGGGCTGTTCGTTTTACTCCCATCAACATTGCTTTGCATCAGGGTTTTGTTGACCAAGATGCAAAATTGGTTTGCTATACTGACCATCAAATTTTTGAGCGTTATCATCGCTACAAACAAAAAGTGGGTTATGCAAAATCGAACGCTATCAGCCTGAAATCATTGAAGGAACTGCAACCTGGTGATTATGTAGTGCATATTGACCATGGTGTTGGAAAATATTCGGGCTTGCAAAAATTAGAAATGAATGGTGTGGTGCAGGAAGTGGTTCGTATTTTTTACAAAGACAATGATGTGTTGTATGTGAATATTAATTCGCTGCATAAAATCACAAAATTCAGTGGCAAAGAGGGAATTGAACCAAAAGTAAATAAATTGGGTAGTGAAGTTTGGGAACAACTGAAACGCAAAACCAAACTCAAAGTAAAAGAATTAGCGTTTGATTTAATTCAGTTGTACGCAAAACGGAAAGCAGCTAAAGGTTTTGCATTTACACCCGATACTTATTTGCAAAATGAATTAGAAGCTAGTTTCATTTATGAAGATACACCTGACCAGTTAAAAGCGATACAGGATGTAAAAGCTGATATGGAAAAACCAAATCCGATGGATAGATTGGTGTGTGGTGATGTAGGTTTTGGCAAAACAGAAGTTGCTATCAGAGCGGCTTTTAAAGCTGTTACTGATGGAAAACAAGTTGCTGTTTTAGTGCCAACTACAATATTAGCAATGCAACATGCTAAATCATTTGCCGAACGTTTAAAAGAATTTCCTTGTACCGTTGAATATGTAAATCGTTTTAAAACGGCAAAAGAAATCAAAGAAACTTTAGAGCGATTAGCCGCAGGAAAAGTAGATATATTGATTGGTACACACATGTTGTTGGGTAGCAAAATTAAATTCAAAGATTTGGGTTTGATGATTATAGATGAAGAACAAAAATTTGGAGTGGCTGCAAAAGATAAATTGAAATTGATTAAAACTTCGGTAGATACGCTAACACTAACAGCAACGCCTATTCCA
>JBEANU010000254.1:0-3068 GCA_041165265.1 Bacteroidota bacterium
CCGTAAAAAAGATGTAGAAAAAAAACTTAAAAAAAAAGTAAAGAAATATTTTGAGATTAAAATAATATGTAGCTATATTTGCAGTCCTAAAAAATAGGGGTTTATAAATTATATACAATTAAAAATTTATTTTTTAGCAAAAAGTTCTGTTTAATTAATGGATAATCATACGCCGAAGTAGCTCAGTTGGTAGAGCAGCTGATTTGTAATCAGCAGGTCGCTGGTTCGACTCCAGTCTTCGGCTCTGGTATTTGATTGTGTAGGGTAGATGGCCGAGAGGTTAAAGGCGACAGACTGTAAATCTGTTCACGTAAGTGTACGTAGGTTCGAACCCTACTCTGCCCACAATTTTTATACACAATTTAAATAATTTTTCTTTCGATTTTACCATTAATTAAAAATATAAGCAGGAGTAGCTCATTTGGTAGAGCGACAGCCTTCCAAGCTGTAGGTGGCGGGTTCGAGCCTCGTCTCCTGCTCAACAATGGTTAAATAAGTTGTTCGTTAATTTTTTCATATTTGTAAATAGCAAATAGCTCAATAACCGATAACAAAAGTTGCCATTGTAGCTCAGGTGGTAGAGCACTTCCTTGGTAGGGAAGAGGTCACGAGTTCGACTCTCGTCAACGGCTCATCTAAAATAAAAATAGAATTTAAATAAAATAGTATTAAATTATAAAACAAACAATAAAATGGCAAAAGAAACATTTGTAAGAACAAAGCCGCATGTTAATATCGGCACCATTGGTCACGTAGATCACGGTAAAACTACCTTGACTGCTGCCATTACTAACGTTTTAGCTAACAAAGGTTTAGCACA
This sequence comes from Bacteroidota bacterium, assembly GCA_041165265.1. GTDB lineage: Bacteria > Bacteroidota > Bacteroidia > Chitinophagales > CAIODY01 > CAIODY01. Next base: position 821 of record JBEANU010000254.1, read on the forward strand.
AAAACGTGATTACGATTCAATTGATAATGCTCCTGAAGAAAAAGAACGTGGTATTACTATTAATACAGCTCACGTTGAATATGAAACAGCTAATCGTCACTATGCACACGTTGACTGCCCAGGACATGCTGATTATGTAAAAAACATGGTTACAGGTGCAGCTCAGATGGATGGTGCAATCTTAGTAGTTGCGGCTACTGATGGCCCTATGCCTCAAACTCGTGAACATATTCTTTTAGCTCGTCAAGTTGGCGTTCCTAAATTGGTTGTATTCATGAATAAAGTTGATTTAGTAGAAGATCCAGAATTATTAGAATTAGTTGAAATGGAAATTCGTGAATTATTGTCGTTCTATCAATTTGATGGTGATAATATTTCAATTATTAAAGGTTCAGCAACTGGTGCTTTAGCTGGTGATGCACAATGGGTTAAAGCTATTGAAGATTTAATGGATAAAGTTGATGCAGATATCCCTGTTCCTGAAAGAGCAGTTGATAAACCATTTTTAATGCCTGTTGAGGATGTATTTTCAATCACTGGTCGTGGTACAGTTGCAACTGGTCGTATTGAACGTGGTGTTGCTAACGTTGGTGATGCAGTTGAAATCATTGGTTTGAAAGAAGCCGCTGTTAAATCTACTGTTACTGGTGTTGAAATGTTCCGTAAATTGTTAGATAGAGGTCAAGCTGGTGATAATTGCGGTATATTATTACGTGGTGTTGAAAAAACTGATATTGAACGTGGTATGGTAATCTGTGCCCCTGGTTCAATTACTCCACACACTGAATTTAAATGTGAAGTTTACGTATTAAGTAAAGAAGAAGGTGGTCGTCATACTCCATTTTTCAATAAATATCGTCCTCAGTTCTATTGCAGAACAACTGACGTAACTGGTGAAGTTGTATTACCTCAAGGTGTTGAAATGGTTATGCCTGGTGATAATATTACTTTAACTGTAAAATTAATTATGCCTGTAGCAATGGAAAAAGGTATGCGTTTTGCCATCCGTGAAGGTGGTAGAACTGTAGGTGCCGGACAGGTTACTGAAATTTTAAAATAGTCAATTAGGCTGTTAAGTCAATAGTCATTGGGGTATTGGTGCTTTGTAAAATACATTTTTACTAATTACTAATAACTAATGACTTTTGACTTTATACACGGGCATAGTTCAACGGCTAGAATTGTGGTCTCCAAAACCTCCGATCTTGGTTCGAATCCAGGTGCCCGTGCAAAAATTTATATTGCTGAAAAGCAATTCACAATTAAAAAATATAAACAATGTTTGAAAAACTAAATGTTTATTTTCGTGAATCTTATCACGAATTAATGGAAAAAGTATCATGGCCTACATGGGCTGAATTGCAAGGTTCAGTTACAGTAGTTTGCGTAGCTTCTATTATTGTATCATTAGTTATTTATGTAATGGATTTTGCTTCAAGTGAGGCTTTGTCCAATTTTTATAGTCTTTTTAAATAATTCAAAAATACGAACATGGAACAAGTAGTTGCTGAAAAAAAATGGTTTGTATTAAGAGTAATTAGCGGAAAAGAAAAGAAAACCAAGGAGTATTTAGATAAGGAAATTTCAAGATCAAAATGGGATGCTATAATCGCTCAGGTTTTAGTACCTATGGAGAAAGTATATAAAATTAAGGATGGCAAAAAAATAATTAAGGAACGAAATTTCTATCCAGGCTATGTACTTATTGAAGCTGATGATAAAAAAATGAGTGGCGAAGTTTTACATGGTATTAAAAATATTACGGGTGTAATAAATTTTTTAGGTGGTAATCAGCCTACTGCTTTGCGTAAAAGTGAAATGAACAAAATACTTGGTGTTGCTGATGAAAGCGCTGAAGCTGGTGCTACAATGGATGAACCGTATATTGTTGGTGAATCAGTTAAAATTACTGACGGGCCATTCAATAATTTTAATGGTACTATTGAAGAATTATCTGAGGAGAAGAAAAAGTTAAAAGTAAATGTATTGATATTCGGTAGAAAAACACCTTTAGAACTTAACTACACTCAGGTAGAAAAAATTGTAGGGTAGTTTGATAAAATAATTAGAAAGGGCTTCAAGTTTACTTGAAGCCCTTTTTAATTTATGAAATTTACTATAATAGTAAAATAATTAGTCAAGCCTCAAAAAGTCATTTTCATTAATTTAATATGGCATTGTAAAAATTAGCGTTAAGAAAATTTATCAGTAGAGCATAAAAAAGCAAAATTGTTTGAAGTCCCGATTT
>JBEANU010000255.1:0-7369 GCA_041165265.1 Bacteroidota bacterium
CAGGATTTTAAAGATTACATGGAGCGATTATTCATTGAACATAAATTACAAAAAAATGGTTGGAATGTTACCAAAACAGCGGATGAGATTGATATTCAGCGAAGCCATCTATACAACAAAATTGAAAAATACGATTTGAAAAGAGAATAATTAATATATCAAAAAAATTAAAAAAAATTAATCATGAAAAAAAATTTAATCATTAAATGGTTCGCCATTGTATTAATTTCAGTTAGCACTTTTGCTTCCTGCAATTTGCTAAATAATAAAGAAGATTTTCAAAAAATATTAGTAAAAACAGCAGAAGATTTATCAAAAAAATGTCCGCAAACTATTGATACCGATACACGATTAGATAATGTAAGCGCATTACCTAATGAATTGAGATATCAATATACATTGGTGAACTACAACCTGGAAGATTTAAATGCTGATACATTTAAATTATTGATGCAACCCAATCTTTTCAATTTGGCAAAAACAAATCCTGATTTAAAAATTTTCAGAGATAATAAAACTACACTTACATGGGTTTACAACGATAAGTCAGGCAAATTCATCACTCAAATTTCAGCTACTGAAAAGGAATATCAATCTAAATAAAATGAAAAAAAAACTAACCGCATTCCTCACTTATTTAGTAGTACTAAATTTATTAGTTGGCTGCACAAAAGTGCCTATTACAGGCCGAAAACAAATGAATTTATTGCCTGAAAGTCAGATGATGAGTTTAGCATTAACAAGTTATTCTGATTTTTTAAAACAATCAAAAGTAGTAACAGGTACAGCTGATGCTCAAATGGTTCAAAGAGTAGGACAACGTATATCACATGCTGTTACAGTATATTTAAGTAAAAAGAAAAACACACAACGCATTGCAGGATATAAGTGGGAATTTAATTTGGTAGATAATAAAGAAATGAACGCTTGGTGTATGCCTGGTGGTAAAGTGGTGGTATATAGTGGGCTATTACCTGTTACACAAGATGAAGATGCTTTAGCTGTTGTATTAGGTCATGAAATTGCGCATGCAATTGCAAGGCATGGCAATGAACGAATGAGTGAACAATTGGCATTGCAATTAGGTGGTGTAGGCTTGCAGGTAGCCACAGCAAACAAACCACAGCAAACGCAAAGCATTTTTAATCAAGCCTATGGTTTAGGTTCAGCAATCGGCATTGCACTACCCCATTCACGAATGCAGGAAACTGAAGCTGATGAAATGGGTTTAATTTTTATGGCATTAGCTGGTTACAATCCTAAGGTGGCATCCTCATTTTGGCAACGCATGAAAGCCATGACTGGCAATAACAAACCGCCAGCTTTATTAAGTACACATCCTAGTGATGAAGCACGTATCAACAACATGAAAGTGTTTGTACCAAAAGCCGAAGCATACGTTAGAACTTATGGTATTTTGGCAAAGTAAATGGAATGACGCAGTTTTTTAAAAACATATACGGTATAATTTTTTACATCGCCATTATGATAGTTTTTATACCAATGATGCCAATCATTTGGATATTACTATCATTTGAAGGAGCGTACCGAACAGTTCATTTTTTTAGGATTTGGTGGGCAAAAATTTCACTATGGCTTTGCTTTTATATCTACAAAGTTGAATGGGAAACTAAGTTGAACAAAAAACAAAATTATGTAATTTGCTTTAATCACACTTCGCATTTAGATATTCTATTGTTGTTCACAGTTTTAAATCCAATTTACATCAGATTTATGGCAAAAGCTGAATTAGGAAAATTACCCATTTTTGGTAAATTTTTTAGAACTATAGATTTTAGTGTAGATAGAAATGATGCTGAAGATGCCCGTAAAGCCTACATTAGAGCCGATGAAGCACTAGAGAACGGACATTCAATTGCCATTGCACCCGAAGGTGGAACATCTAAAAATCCACCACATTTAAAACCTTTTAAAAGTGGTGCTTTTCGATTAGCAATAGAACATAAAGTTCCCATTTTGGTAGTTACATTTTATGATAATTGGCGCATACTACCAAGCACTGGCAAGCGCCAAGGTTGGTGTATGAGTTATGTGAAAGTGCATCAACCAATTGAAACAAAAAATTTAAATGCTGATGATTATAAAATATTGAGCGATAAAGTAAGAGGATTATTGCAAACTGATTTAGAAAAGAGATTTCCTAATCAATTCAAATCATAGATTAATATGAAAACTATCACCATTATTGGTTCAGGGAATGTTGCTACTCAATTGGGCTTAGCATTATATTCTGAAGGATTTGATGTTGTTCAAGTGATTAGTAGAACCTTGAAGAATGCCAAAAAATTGGCTACATATTTTCAAGCAAAAGCATCTTCAAATATTAATGACTTAATTATTTCAGATATTATATTGATTGCTGTGAATGATGATAGCATTGCTGAAGTAGTTGAAAAAATATTTCAGCATCAACCAAAACCTTATGAATTAAAACCTTTGATACTGCATACTTCAGGCACTTGTAGTTGCATTATTTTGAAAAATAAAAATTGGGAATCAGGTGTTTTTTATCCATTACAAACCATCAAAAAAACGCAGTATATTGATTTTAGAGAAGTGCCTATAATTTATTTTAGTGATTCAAAAAATACATTAAATAACATTAAGAAAATTGCAACATCAATTAGTAATAAAACTGTGGTAATGAATGATGAACAACGTGTGGCATTGCACACAGCCGCTGTATTTACTAATAATTTCACTAATCATTTAATTGCTATTGCTCAAGATATTTGTAAACAAAACGGAATTAAATTCAAATTATTAGAACCACTTTTAGCTGAAACTTTTGAAAAGTTATTAAAAAAAACAGCCTTTAATAATCAAACCGGACCAGCTTTACGCAAGGATACAAAAACATTAAAAAAACATTTGCAATTACTTCAATCCAGCAATTATATTGATGTATATGAAATAATGACCAAGCAAATACAACAAATGCATTTACACAAAAGCCTCAGTTAAAACTCTGCCAGGCAATAATCCAGCTGGAACATCATTTCCAAAGCCTAATATATGAGCAATGGTTGGCGCCATATCAATACTTTCACCAACTGGTGTGGATTGTGAACCAAATGTAACATTTTGCTTTACTTTGCCTGATGGCCCTACTATTAAACCAAACATACGTCGGCTATTTTGATCGCTTGTATGATCAAATGCACGTAAACCATTGGCATCATAAATTGCATTGGGTTGCAAATTTCTGCCATGTTCAGGCATACAAATTAATACTGTGTCGTTCATTAAACCAGGGGTAGATTGTATTTTATTCCAAAGCCAACCGATACCATAATCTGCTTTATGTAAAAATTGCAAATATCCTGAAAAATCACTGTGGCATACATCTAAATTAAATGTATTAATCACCATCAACTCAGGTTTAAATGTATTCATTACCTCCCAACCATAAGCAATATTGGTTAAATCACCTGATAAATCATTGGTAGTTGCCGAAGTAGGTAATGGCCATTGAATTTGATTATTTTGAGTTTTTGTAATTAAATTTGAAATAAAATCTTTAATCTGTTGCTTATCACTAAACTCATTTTTTATGCCTGGTAATGCGCTTGTTTGTTGATTAAAATTTTTATTTAAAAATGATTTCATAGATTCCATTCTGTTCACATCGTCAGGCTGATAATTTTTTGCTGCAGCTAAATATTGCTGCCCGTATCCTTGAAAAATGGTAGATGGATTTAAGTAATTAGCGCCATACAAAGCACCATAATCAGCATGACGGCTATAATTTAAACTTGGATAGGGTCCTAATCCTTCGCTAATCCACCAACTATTTAGTGCACTTTTTGAAGGCGTAGTATGCTTACGATAATACTCAAAAATGGTTGGCATATCAGGATTTATATTTAGGTTTAAACCAGTATTTGTATAATTGCCCGTGATAGCTGTTGTATGACCATTAAAATGACCTGTAGGCCCGGTTCTATACTCCATTTCAGGAAATAAAACACCCTGCGTTGAAATTGGATTTGTGAGTATTGGCTGCCATCTATTGTATATCAAATTACTTGTGGGTGCAGCACCAGAAATCATATTTTCCATCAAATTTCCTGAAGCCGTAAATCCAGTTTGTGCAGATAAATACGATTTATATACGCTCTCTTGATTTCTGATTCCACCAGCAAACAAAACATACACCACATGATTAGCTATGCGGCTGCCAGTAGCTGCAAATAAACGTCCGCTTGGCAAAATGTAGGGTGCTACTAACATACCAGCAGTTGCAAGGGCAGATTGTTTTATAAAATTTCTTCGTTTCATAGTAAAATATCAGTGCTAAAAAATTTTTAATATGGTACGAAATTAAATAATAATTAATTTACTACGAAAATCATTTTTAACCCCTTATTTGATTTTTGATTCATCAATTTTATTCAACAACCCATCCCGTAATTTATCATCATATAATTGCCAAAACATAATACCACCAAGCCTTTTATTGATGGCATATGTTGTTTTAGCTTGTACAGATTCTTCATTTTCATAAGTGAAAAACAATTTTCTATCTTCATTTATTGCATAAGGGGCTTGTGCAATTGAATCCCATTTTAACACAAAACCAGATGCTACATGATATATACTATCATCATATATTTTGCTACTGATGCTGTGATAAAATGTAGCCGGTTGATACAAATCTGTTTTTGAATTTTGCTCCATCAAAAATAATCTTCCGTAAAAAGCAGCACCAATAACAATTTGACTGTTTGAAACACCTTTATCCATCAGCATTTTAACAGCATTATCTGTTGATTCAATTTGTTGTGGTGTAGAAAATAAAGGTGTGTGATGACCCGTAAGTTTACTGTAACCATGCACCAAATCATAACTCATTACATTGATAAAGTCAACATATTTTTTTACTTCCTCCCATTCAATTGATGAATCAATGTAAGTAGTAAATCCACCTGCGGCAAAACTGATTTCATATTTTTTTCCCAAAATATTTCTTAACTCTTTTACCAATAAAGTGAAATTCTGTTTATCATCTTTTCTGAAAGTATGACCCGGGAAGCCTTTGATAACTGGATATTCCCAATCTAAATCAATTCCATCAGCTTTGAAAAATTGCAAGTTTGTTTTTACCGATTGTGCAAATTCTCTTCGTCCTATTTCTGAATTAAAAACATCCGAACAAGTTGGGCAACCGCTCCATCCACCAATAGTTAGCATTACTTTCAAATCAGGATTTCGTTTTTTCATTTCAACCATTCTTTGAATGGTAAGCGAATCAGCTTTGCTATTAATGTGAAACAGATTGCCTTTCAAATGTCCGAATGAAAAAATGATGTGAGTAAGTTTCTCCACTTCAAAACTATCAACAGGAATGGATGAACCACAATAATAACCAATCACTCTGAAATGCTTGTTGGGTTTGGCTTGCAAGGCAATAGCAAAAAATAAAACCAGTACATTAAAAATTATTTTTCTCACTATACAATATTAAGAGATAAAAAAATAGGGATTGAAAATTCTTTCAAAAATTATTCAACTACATTTTTGCAATTTCTTGCAAATTTGGAGTTGGAAAAAATTTAAGAAAAAATCAGAGATGGGCTACATACATCTATTGATTTTAATTCTTTTTAACCCAATCTTGATACGTGCTTGATTTGTTTCTATTAAATTTTCAACACATGGATAGGTTTTGTTATATTCTCCATAAAATTGTTTTTTACCAATCACAACTTGGCATCTGTCATACCACGAAGCAAATATTTTAGGAGGCATATTTTTTTTATGCAGTTCAGTTTCAAACAAAGTAAAAAAAGTATCAAAGTCAGTTTTGCTAACAAAATGCAATGTTATCCAATTAGAAGTTTCACTACGAAATTTTTTATAGTTAGGGAAACCATATTGTTTAACAATTTTAATAAAAGCACTTTTGTTGATTGAATCAAAACTGTTTTGAATTGATTGAATTGAGTCTCTTATTTTTTTGCTAAATCCAATTTTATTGTTCATTGCTAGTTTAATTCTAATCAACCTTATTGAATCAGGCAATGATTTAAAAGAATCTACCTTCAAAGAATTTAACTCACCAAACATCAACTGCCAACGATACTTTTGGTCAGTTTCTTTCATTTTATCTAACAAATTTTTAACGCTATCCCTCTCTGTTTGGGTAATTTTTTGAGCACTTACACTAAAAAAGGATGAAAACAATAATATAAAGAATAGAAAAAAAAATCTCATAAAATTGATTAAGTAAAATTTTTTTTGAATGTAGAATATTTCTCAAAAGAATTTTCAATACTCAATATCAAATTTTCAATGTTCAAGTTTGTTAAACCTGCATTACACCCACATTATATCTTTTCACTTCGGGGTTGTGGTTTTATTTCTTGCTATCAATTTTAAAACCAATTGCTGTTCGTTTTTGCTTTTTTTGTTTTTTGGTTTCTTTTCGCAATTCATCAATCAATTCAAAAATGGCTTCAATTTCGCCATCATGTTTTTTGATGTATTGACCATGTGTTAAAAGATGTTTTTCAATTTTTTCCAACTTCAATAAAACATCTTTATGCGTACTTAAAACTTCTCTCAATTTTGTAAAAATGCGAATAATTCGGATGTTCACTTCAATAGCTCGTGGACTATTCAAAACACTCGAAAGCATTGATACGCCTTGCTCGGTGAAAGCCATAGGCAAATACTTTGAATACTTTCCCATTTCTAAGGTGCCAATTTGGCTCCTTAGAAATTCATTTTCTGATTGAGTTAATTCAAACATAAAATCTTCTGGAAAGCGTTCGATGTTTCTTCTCACTTGTCGTTTGAGTTGTTTGGTCTCAACACCATACATCGCAGCTAAATTGTAATCCAGCATTACTTTCTTTCCTCTGATTTCGTAAATTAAATTTTCAATCAACTCGTGTTGCATACCTATTTCATTTTCCATTTAGAAAAAATATTTTTCAAAACTTGAAGTGCCAAATTTGCACCTCAAGTTTTTTATCAAAACTAAAAACTCATCACTCACAACTCAACACTTTCCCCCTCACACCTGCAACACACCTACATTATAGCGTTTCACTTCGGGGTTGTGGTTTGCCATTTCAATGCCCATTGATAAAATTTTTCGGGTATCTAATGGGTCAATAATAGCATCTACCCATAATCGTGAAGCTGCGTAATATGGCGTTGTTTGGCTGTTGTAGCGGTCGGTAATGGTCTTCAACATTTCCTTTTCTTCTTCGGGTGTAATTTCTTTTCCTTTAGCTTTCATGCTTGCCACTTGTATTTGCAATAAAGTTTTAGCTGCTTGTTCGCCGCCCATCACCGCAATTTTTGCAGTAGGCCATGCCACAATCAATCGTGGGTCGTA